>CAYXTH010000033.1:0-9415 GCA_964468025.1 uncultured Muribaculaceae bacterium
CAATTATCAGGAGATGGAACTAGTTCAAGTCCATACACTATAGTATCATAAAAATTATCTATATAAATACAGGAATCAAAATGCCTGTATTTTTTTGGTCCTTCTAAATTGAGTGGAGAGCTAATTTAAACAAACTCATTCATAATTATGATATTATAATATAAATTAAAAAAACTTGATTTTTTAATTTATATATTATATACTTTGTATAAGGAGGAGTTTATGTTAGATAAATTAAAAAAATATGATGAAAGATTTGATTTTATACCTATTTATTATGATTATGTATTCGAATATATTTTTCTTTGTGATAAAGATGTCCTTATTGATTATTTAATTACTATACTTAAATTAGATTTAAATAAGAATGATGCAAATGTTGAGTTTTTTAAATTTGATCAATTTAATTCTTATATTAAAAAATATAAAAATACAGGTGTTATTGTAACTTTATCTGATACTTTAAATGTTGGTTTATCATCAAAAAGCGGTAAAGATATAGTTAATATTAAGAACATACCACTTTATTATTTGACCTATGATAAAGATACTGATGATATGTATGAAGATGTTTTTGTATTATACAGTGATATTAGTAACAGTGTATATTTGAATAGTCCAAACTGGGTAGTAAAGTATTTAAAAAAATATTATAATGATTATTGTAATGGTAAAAGAAATAAAGAAACTTGTTTTATGGCGGCTCTATTTTCTAAATCATTTACTGAGTTTTATGAGATACTTATAAATGTATTAAATAAAAAGCAAGTAAGCAATTTAATAAACAGACTAATTAAGATGTATGAAAATATTTTAGGTGCCTAATTTTATAAATCACATATAATATGGTGAGGTGAAATTATGTATAGAATATATAGGGTACAAAACGGTGAAACATTAGAAAGTATTGCAAGTAAACTTGGAGTAAGTACGGATGTGCTTAGACAATTAAATGGCAATGTAAATGTTGTAGATGGAACTTATTTAATAGTACCACAAACTAGTACAATGTTTTCAAAATACATTGTAAAAAAAGGAGATAATATTTATGAAATTGCAAGAAAATATAATGTTGATCCAAAACAATTACTATTATTAAATGGCTTAAATAATAATGATATAATTTATCCTAATCGAGAAATATTAGTACCAAATAAAGATATGAATTTATATGTAACTACTGATGGAGATACTTTAAACAAAGTTGTTCAAAAACTGGGTACAACTGTAAATGATTTACAAAATGAAAATAGTACAATTTATTTATTACCAGATCAATTACTAGTAATAAGACGTTAAAGACTTTTTAGTCTTTTTTTTTTTTTAATTTTCCTGTATAATTATTGTGGAGATGATAAGAGATGAAAAAGATAATATTGCTTTTAATTCCCCTACTTTTAATTATATGTGGGTGTTCAAATAAAACATATGATGAAATAAGCTATGATAAGTTAAATGAAATGCTTAAAAATGAAGATAGTTTTATTTTATTTATTGGTTCAAAAACTTGTTCTCATTGTGATGCGTTTAAAGTTACCTTAAATAAAGTTATAAAGGATTATGGCGTTGATGTTAAATATATTGATATTTCAAAATTAGATGATGATGAACTTAGTAGTTTGCAAGGGAAGTTTCCGTTTTCAGGAACACCAACTACAATATTTATCACTGATGGTAAAGAAAAAAACACCTATAATAGGATAGTAGGTGACAAAGAATATAGTAAAGTAGTTGAAGTATTTAAGAAAAATAAATATATAAAGAAGAGCAAATAAATTTTGTTAATTAAAACTAATCAAAAAAAACAATAGATTGTAAATTAAAAATAATTTATAAAATATATTATGCGAGGAGAAATAAATATGAATAATTTAGAACCGTTAAATAGTAATGAATTTCCAATAATAACAAATTACTGTGAAGATTTAACTAGTAAAACTTATGTAACAAATCCTGCAATTGCGAGGGATGAAGAGATTAAAAAGACAATGTTAGTGTTATTAACACCTGATAAATCAGCTTTATTGATAGGTAAAGCGGGTATTGGTAAAACTGCCATTGTAGAGGGTATTGCTTATTTAATACAAAGAAATGAAGTGCCTAATGCTTTAAGGGGTACAAAAATTGTTAAAATAAATACATCATCATTACTTGGTAAAATGGTGGTAAATGGAAAGGAAGAGTCTGTTACTAATTTATTAGTTGCGGAGCTTAAGAGAGCACCAAAAACAATACTGTTTTTAGATGAAGTTCATACACTAATTGGTGGTAGTCAAGATGGACCTATGGATTTAGCGAATATTTTAAAACCTGCCTTAGATCGTGGTGATATAAAAGCAATTGGTGCGACTACAACAATTGAATATGAAACATATATTGTTAAAGATAGAGCGTTTTTAAGACGTTTTGATAGAATTGATGTACCTGAACCTACTGAGGCCGATACTGTACAAATTCTTTTAGGAACAATACCTAAAATAGAGTATAAAACAGGTATAAAAATGCAACCAAATCATTATTTAACTACTTTACTTATGGAGTCTATTGTAAGTGCAACAAGTGAATTTAAAAGGGTTTATGGCCTTTCTGCAATGTATCCTGATGTATCATTATCAGTTTTATCAGGTGCATTCTCAAATGCCTTATTTGAGAATAAAACACAGGTTGATATAATGGATGTTTATATGGCAATCAGAGATAGTAAAAGGATATACCCAGATAGTAGAGTAAAAGAGTGTCTTGCGTTTAGAGAAAAATTTAAAAGAATATGTGAGGAAAGAAATATTGTTTTACCTGATGTAAGGCTTGAAGATATTGATACTGGAAATGATTTGTAAAAATCATTTTTAATTATTGAATAAAGTAGCCCCTTATGGTATAATAGACTTGTACTTAGGGGAATAGTTCAGTTGGTAGAACGTCGGTCTCCAAAACCGAATGTCGTGGGTTCAAGTCCTGCTTCCCCTGCCAGACATTGTTCGCTTTTTGTAGCGATTTATATATATGATCTAGTATAGAATACTAGATTTTTTTGATGCATAAATTAGCATATTTTTGTCATCCTAATCTTGAAATATTTATTTAATTGTTCTTCAAGTTGTGTAAGTATAGGGTACTGCTAAAGTTTACTACTTTTTCCGCAGTTTCAGTTATATGTTTTTTTATCCATTTTAAAATAATATATATTGTACAACATCACAAAAATGAGCTAGGCCTTATTTTCTTTGGTCTAACTCATTTTAACTGTCAAAGTCAGGATACATATTTTAAATAATTAGTCAAATATCATTTTCACAAATTGGTTTATTTAAATGAATATTTAAACGCACCACTAAAAATATATGGGTTCATTAAGTTGTTCAATTATTAGAGTTGTTATTTTGCACGTTGATTACTATCATATTATATATTTTATATTTATCAAATTATGAACAACCATACAGTATATTATTAGAAACATATAATACTAGTAGGTAGGGATAAGAATATGAAAAATTTATTTAACTTTACTACAGGCACATTATTAACCACCATAACATATTTTTTAGGTGGATTTGATGGTGCTCTTAAAACCTTATTGATATTCATTTTACTTGATTATATAACAGGCGTGTGTAAAGCTATAATAAATAAAAAAATAAATAGCGGTATATGTGCAAAAGGAATAGTAAAAAAAGTAGGTTATTTAATAATAGTCACCTTATCTACTAGTATTGATGACATAATAGGTAATGATGGCACTTTTAGAACAATGGTCATTTACTTTTTTATCGCAAATGAAGGTATATCTATACTAGAAAATTGGGCGTCAATGGGTCTTCCATTTCCTAAAAAAATATTAGAAACTTTGCAACAAATAAAAAATCATTGATAGAAATTTAAGCAAATGGTATAATATTCTTAGAAAGGTTGATGAAAATGAAATCGAAAGTATATTTTATAAAAGATATTACAGAAGAAAATATTGTAAGGATCTATGAAATTCTAGAAAAAGAATTAACTGGAAAAGTAGCTGTAAAGGTTCACTCAGGAGAAGAGGGAAATCAAAACTTTTTGCATCCTGAATTTATGAAAAAAATAATTAAAAGAGTAGATGGTACAGTTACTGAATGTAATACCGCATATGAAGGCACTAGAAATACTACCGATAAACACAAAAAGTTAATTGAAAAACACGGGTGGACAAAATATTTTGATGTTGATATTATGGATGAAGAAGAGCCAGATAAAGTACTTGAAATACCTAATGGTAAAGTAATTAAACAAAACTATGTTGGAAAGCATATTGATAATTATGATTCAATGCTTGTATTATCACATTTTAAAGGTCATCCAATGGGTGGCTATGGTGGAGCATTAAAGCAATTATCAATAGGGGTAGCGTCTTCTAGAGGAAAAGCGTGGATACATTCTGCGGGAAGAACAACTGATCAAACAAAATTATGGGATAATTTACCCGAACAAGATACATTTTTAGAAGCAATGGCAGATGCGGCATCATCAGTAGTGGATTATTTCAACAAAAAACAAGGTATTGCCTTTATAAACATAATGTGTAATATGTCGGTAGACTGTGATTGTTGTGCAGTTGCGGAGGACCCATGTATGCAGGACATTGGAATACTCGCATCACTTGATCCAGTCGCAATTGATAAAGCATGTATTGATTTAGTTAAAAATTCAAATGATAAAGGTAAAGATCATTTACTTGAAAGAATAAATTCAAGACACGGGACACATACAATAGATGCAGCCTATGATTTAAAAATAGGAAATATCGATTACGAATTGATAGAACTTGACTAATGTGGTATAATTGACCTAGAAAAGGTCGTGATATTGTGAGAACAAATGAAGTATATGAAAAGGCAAGTAGTTTTTTAAAAAGACATCCTGGTACAGTCGCTTGGCGTGTTAAAAAACATTGCCGTGTCGCTGAAAATTTAATAAACAATGATGAAAAAATTTTATATGCTTTTATTGCCCAAAAAGGCCCAAGCGCACTTGATATTGTTAGTACACATGTTGTTGTAATTACTGATAAACGTATTGTAGTCGCACAAAAAAGATTGATATTTGGTTATCTTTATTATAGTATTACACCAGATATGTTTAATGATTTTACTATTAAAATGGGTCTAATATGGGGAAATGCAATTATAGATACAATAAAAGAAACAGTAGTTTTATCAAACCTTTCCTCAAGTGCTCTTAGGGAAGTTGAAACCGTACTTACAAAATATATAATGCAGAAAAAACGTGAACTTGAAAATGGAATTTCAAAGGAAGATAAAGAAAAACTTGAAGATGATTTAAAAGGAATATCAGTAAACGGTGAATAATTTCGCCGTTTTTGAAAAGGAGGAAGTATGAAATATTTATTTAAAGTTCTTTTGTTTTTACTAAGTATATTACTTATATTAAAATTTATAGTATATTTATTAAATGATGGCCATAAGACTACATATGTTAGTGGTAATTTCAATATACTTGAAAAATACATTACCAAAGATAATAATTATACGTTTTTAATAAAAAGTGATGATATTAAATTAAAATTTGATGTAAATGTGGATTATAGAAAAGCCGCTAATATTATAACTAAAATAAAGTATAAAGAAATAGATGGTTATAAATGTATGTTGCCTATATTTAAAAATAATAAAATACTTACTGATATAATGTGTGAAAAAGATAATGTTATATATTTTGCGTCTACCATAGAAAATATCAATATAAAAAATTATATTAAACAAATGAAAAAATATGGTTATAATGTAGATGATTATAAAGATAATTCTAGTGAGAATAGAAGCAGTAGTGAGATAGTATATAAAGACAATATTTTAGAAAATCATTATTTGGCTCTTGAGAATTATAAAGGGCTTAGTTTATATAATAGTGAAAATACTAAGGTTAAACTATTTGAGAATGATATTTATAAAAAGCCTATAAGTGTATTTACTGATAAATATTATATTGTTGCGGATTACAGTAGTGAGTATACTTTTAAAATATTTAAAGTAATAAATATAATAAATAGTGAGGAAAAAGAGATTAGAAGTTATGATGAAATATCTTTTGATAGTTATGTACAAGGTGTAGTTGGTGATGATATATACATATTTGATAAAGATAGTAAAGTTCAATATAAAATAAGTTTAAAATATGAAACCGTAGAAAAACAGTCTGATATAAAATATTATAATGGGTCATTTAGTACTATGTCTTTAATGGATGCATTAAATGGTAAAAAGTTTGATAATTATTATACTAAAATAGATAATGTATATAAGGCTGACAAAGTAGGCAATTATTACTATATATATGAAAAAAATGGTGATGAATATATTGTGTATAAAAAATATAGTAAAAAAAGCAGGCAAAAGATGTATTTATTTGAAACGTCTGATATTAACAGTATTATATATTTAGATGGATTTATATATTTTAGAAAAGGAAATACATTTTATTATTATTTTGGTAAGGGCATTAGAAAAGTAATTACTAATAATGAACTTAGTTTTAATGATGATATAACTCTTGGAGTTTATATAAAGTAGGTGAATTATGGGAAAATTAGGTCTTGTTTTATCAGGCGGTGGTGCAAAAGGGGCTTATGAAATAGGCGTAGTTATCGCTTTAAAAAGGCTTGGCAAAAAATTTGATATAGTAACTGGCACATCAATTGGTGCTTTGAATGGAATTTTTGTCGCAAGTGGTGATATTAGGTCTGCTTTAAAGTTGTGGAAAAATATAAGTTTTAATATGATATATGATGAAAATTCATTTACTGCTTGCAGCGACGATAACATTGTAAGTATTTATAAAGAGTATGCTAAATCGTTTATAAATGATGGTGGTATGGATGTTTCTAAAATAGAGAATATATTATGTAAATATTTTAATCCAAAAAAGTTTTATAATTCAAATATTGATTATGGACTTGTTACTTATAATTTAAGTAAACATAAACCTAAGATTATAAGTAAAAAGGACTTACCAAATGATATAATCAAAGATTATGTAATTGCCTCCGCATCTTGTTATCCGGCTTTTAAGCCTAAGAAAATAAATGATGATTTATATATTGATGGTGGTTATTATGATAATTTTCCGGTTAGCCTTGCTATTGAACTGGGAGCAGATGAAATAATTGGTGTAGATTTAAAGGCAGTAGGTTTTAAAAGAGAAATATTTAATAAAGGCATTCCTGTAACTGTTATAACGCCTAAAAATAAAATAGTATCGTTTCTTGTTTTTGATAAGAAACAAAGCCGTGAGGCTCTTAAATTTGGTTATAATGACACAATGAAAAAATTTGGTAAATTAGATGGGGATGTTTTTACCTTTAAAAAAGGTAATTTGGTAAAAAACTATAATAAGTATAATATAAAAGTAGAAAAATGTATTAAAGATTTATTTTCAAATGTAGATAATAGTGTGATAACCGTATTTTCAAATCCTATTAAGGAGTTTTTTGAAAGTAAGCTATCTTATAAAAATTTTAATAAGGTAGTAGAATATGCTGGTAAGGTGTTTGATTTGAAAGAAAGCACTATTTATAGAGTTACTACTTATAATAATATTTTGTTAGATGAACTTTATAAAACACCTATTAGTAAAGATATTTTAAATACATCTAAAAAAAATATTGTTAGAATGTTTTTTGAGAATGTAAATAAAAAGGATTTAACTGGTGTATTAAAATTTATTCCTTTGTTTCCTTATGAATTTTTGGTTTCTGTTTATATATATGCAATTAAAAGTAATAAAATATTTTATTAAAGGTAATATAATAGAAAAACTATTACTTTTTTTGTTTATGTGTAAATATAATGTAATATGATAAAAACAATTATACAAGGCTTTTTAATTGGATGTGCAAAAATAATACCTGGATTTAGCGGCTCATTACTCGCAATAACTTTTGGTGTTTATAAAAAAACTTTAACCATACTTTCAAATATAAAAAAAATCACCTTAAAAAATATTATATATGTTTTTTTTCTTGGGATAGGTATAATTATAGGCATAATTTTGTTTAGTTACATAATTAAACATTTGTTAAAAACTAGCTATTTTTTAATTATGCTTTTATTTATTGGTTTAATAATTGGCTCTATAAAAGACTTAATTTGTAAAGTACAAAGTTATAACAAAATAAAAGGTACTATTTATTTTATACTTTCTTTTTTATTAGTAATTATTTTTTCTTTTAATCATGGAAATACTATAAATTCTATTAGTACTATTGTATATTTACCACTTGGTTTTTTAGAAGCTTTTACAACACTTATACCTGGTATAAGTGGTACTGTGATATATATGATATTAGGAGTTTATGATTTAATACTTAATTTGTATATAGAATTTAATATACTAAATTTAATTTTATTTGGATTAGGTTTTATTATCGGAGTACTTATTTTATCAAAGATTTTGACACTTATATTAAAAAAATATTCTATACAATTATTTATCGTTATACTTGGCTTTATGTGTGCATCTATTATTTCTTTAATAAAAGATGTTTTAAGTATTGATGTTTATTTTCCAGATATATTATTTGGAATATTATTTTTAATAATAGGTTATTTTATATCTAATAAATTAAATCATTTATTTTGAGATTAAACATATTATTAAATAGGGGTGGTTTTGTGAGCAAAAAAGATTTACCTGGTGTTTTTCCTGGGAACGTAAGTCCAACATCTGGTAATAATGACAGGGTAGTTTATGTAAGTGAAGAAAAAATAGGAAAACCTGTAAAAGGGGAAAATGTAAATAAAAAATTAAAAAATATTTTTAGTTCTTCAAACTATATTTATAAAGCTGATGTAGTTATTAAATTAAAGGATGGTAGTACTATTAGTAAGAACATAGTTGGTAAAAATAAAAGCCATTTAATTACAATGACAGGAGAGCTAATACCTATAAGTGATATATTAGATATTTCAAGGAAATAATAAAACGACTATTAGTCGTTTTTCTATAATCAATTATTATTTTTTTAACTGGTGGCTTCGGACAGAATCGAACTGCCGACACGAGGATTTTCAGTCCTCTGCTCTACCGACTGAGCTACGAAGCCAAATGGCGGTCCCGACGAGAATTGAACTCGCGATCTTCTGCGTGACAGGCAGACGTGATAACCGCTACACCACGGGACCATAATGGTTGCGGGAGATGGATTTGAACCAACGACCTCCGGGTTATGAGCCCGGCGAGCTACCAAACTGCTCCATCCCGCGATATAATATTAGTGGCGGAGGAACTGGGATTCGAACCCAGGCGCCGCTCTCACGACCTACCGGTTTTCAAGACCGGACCCTTCAACCGCTTGGGTATTCCTCCAAATGGTGCCTAAGGCCGGACTTGAACCGGCACGGGATTTGACTCCCGCAGGATTTTA
>CAYXTH010000034.1:0-9411 GCA_964468025.1 uncultured Muribaculaceae bacterium
TACTTGCAGAAAATCCTGATATATCACGCAAAGATGCTTTTATGCTTTCTAAAAAAATGATGGACGGTCAAAAATTTAATGCATTTATATTAGATATATCTTTTATTGGTTATAAAATTCTAGGAATACTTACTTTTAATATAATTAATTTATTATATACTGAACCATATTATCAAAGTACATATGCATACTTATATATGGATTTAAGAGAAAAAATAAACAGTAATTTATTTATTGGTATAAAACAAGAAGATACACCTAAAAGAAAATGGCTTAAGATTGATTATAATAGAGAATATAGCTTACCTAACTTAGTTTTAATGTTTTTTACTTTTTCTTTAATTGGATGGCTGTGGGAAGTTGGTTTAAATTTATTTATGACAGGAGAATTTGTTAATAAAGGAACTTTAATAGGACCTTATCTTCCAATATATGGAACAGGTGGTATACTTTTAATTTTACTTTTAAATAAATTTAGGGAAAAACCATTACTTGTATTTGTATTTGCGATTATAATATGTGGAGTTATTGAGTATATGACGAGTGTTTATTTAGAATATATGTATCAAAAAAAATGGTGGGATTATAGTGGTTTTTTCTTAAACATCAATGGTAGGGTATGTTTAGAGGGCTTAATATTGTTTGGCCTTGGTGGATGTGCCGGTATTTATGTAGTTGCGCCTTTACTTGATAATATTTATAAAAAAATTCCTTATAAAACAAAAATAATATTATGTACTATATTAGTAATAATTTTTACTATTGATTTTATGTATTCAAGTATAAATCCAAATAGTGGGGAAGGCATTACAATAAATGTTTTAAAACAGTAGACATAAAGACCATTAAGTGATAAAATAATGGTATGCTGGATTAGCTCAGTTGGTAGAGCAACCGTCTCGTAATCGGTAGGTCGCAGGTTCAAGTCCTGTTTCCAGCACCATTTATTGTACATAATGGTAAAAACTCTTTTCTAGAAAAAGTACTGGAATATCTAGTACTTTTTATTATAAAATGGTATAATTTTATTAGATAAGGATGATTGTATGCAGAAAATAAAAGTAATGGATGAAATACTTGCTAATAAAATTGCAGCTGGTGAGGTTGTAGAAAGATGTGCGTCAGTAGTTAAAGAATTAGTGGAAAATAGTATTGATGCTGGTAGTGATGAAATAAAAGTTGAATTAAAAGATAGTGGTGTTAAAGAAATAAAGGTTATTGACAACGGCAAAGGAATGGGGAAAGAAGATGCTGTACTTTCTTTTTCAAGGCATGCGACTAGTAAAATAATAGATGAAGAAGATTTATATCATCTCCAAACCCTTGGATTTAGGGGTGAGGCCCTTGCGTCAATTGCGGCGGTAAGTAAGGTTGATTTAAAAACTTGTGAAAAAAATATTGGTACTCATGTGATAATAACTGGTGGTAAAATTAAAAAAATAGATAATGGAGATGCTAGGCGTGGTACTATAATAACAGTAAGTGAATTATTTTATAATACCCCTGCGAGGTTAAAACATATGAAAAGTTTATACACTGAACTTGCAAGTATTACAGATTATATGAATAAATTATCTTTATCAAGGCCTGATATTAGATTTACTTTAATAAATAATGATAATATACTACTTAGAACTGATGGTAGTGGTAATGTTTTAAAGGTAATTAAAAGTATATACGGAAGTGATGTCGCAAGAAAAATGGTTGATGTAAGTGGTGAAAATGCAGACTATGAAATAAAAGGCTTTATATCTCTTCCAGAAATACATAGATCTAGTAGGAATAATATGGTTACTATTGTAAATGGTAGGGTAGTTAGAAATACTGAAATAAATAGGACAATAAATGATGCTTATCATTCATATAAACCTGATAACCGATATCCAATTACTGTACTTAATATTACTGTTGATCCAAGTGTAATAGATGTTAATATTCATCCAACAAAAATGGATATAAAATTTAGTAAGATGGATACTTTACTTGAACTTATAAAAAACATAGTTATAGAAAAAATAAGTAATAGAAACCTTATTCCAAAAGCAAGCATTCAAGAAGAAAAACCAAAATATGAAAATATAACTTTTAATTTAGAAAGAGAAGAAATAGAGGAAAAACCCGTAATAGTAAATACTGATTTTGAAAATGATTTTTACAAAAAAATAGATACTGTTTTATCTAATGAATTTGAAATAAAGGAAAAAAAAGAAGAATATACAGTAGAAAAGCAAATGCCTGAAATGTACCCAGTAGGACTTGTTCACGGAACATATATAATTTGTCAAAATGAAAAAGGTATGTATATTATTGATCAACATGCAGCCAAAGAGAGATGTAATTATGAAAAATTTAAAGAAGAAATGGGTAAGCCTAATATTGCTAGTATTTCTTTACTGTTTCCAATAATAATAGAACTATCTAATAATGATTTTATTATTTTAAAAGAAAATATGCATATACTAAGAGATTTAAAATTTGATATTGAGGAATTTGGAATAAATTCAGTAATTATTAAACAACACCCTGCTTGGATTTTTGGTGATGTAGAGTATATGATTAGAAAAATAATTGAAATAGTAATCGCAACTGAAAAAAATTTTGATATAGAAAAGTTTAATGAAAAAGTAGCAACTATGATGAGCTGTAAACATGCTATAAAAGCAAATACAAATATTACATTAGAAGAAATGGAAGCTTTAATAAATGATTTAAGAAAATGTAAAAACCCGTATAACTGTCCCCACGGTAGACCAACTACTATTTTTTATTCAACATATGATATGGAAAAATTGTTTAAAAGAAGTGGTTTTGATGATATAAAATAAGGAAGTGAGATAAATGGTATATTTAGATTATAGTGCGACTACACAAATGGAAAAAGAGGTATTAGAAACTTTTATAAAGGCGTCTAATTTTTATGGCAATCCTAATTCTCTTCATAAACTAGGCATGAAAGCAAGCCATCTTATAGATGCATCTAGTAAACAAATTGCTGATATACTTGGTATTGGTACGGAAGAAATTATATATACATCAGGTGCTAGTGAAGCAAATAACCTTGTAATTAAAGGCATTGAGTATTATAGTAGGGGAAGAACTATTATAACTACAAAACTTGAACATTCTTCTATAATAAGCCCTTTAAAGCAAATGGAGGAAAGAGGTTACAAAGTTTTATATGTTCCTTTAAAAGATGGGATGGTTGATATAAATGTTTTAGAAGATATGATTACGGATGATACTATTTTAGTAAGTATATGTGCAGTAAATAGTGAAACTGGTATAAAACAAGATATTGACAAAATAGGTAAAATGCTTAAAAATTATCCAAAAGTAATATTCCATAGTGATATGACCCAAGCTATTGGAAAAATAAATGTAAATTTAAAAAATGTTGATTTAATTAGTTTTTCGGCTCATAAGTTTTTTGGACCAAAAGGAATAGGATGTTTAATTAGAAAAAAAAATATAACTTTATTACCCTTAATTGCAGGTGGTAAAAGTACAACAATATATAGAAGTGGTACGCCTACTACTGAATTAATTGCTTGCCTATCAAAAGCCCTTAGACTTGCTTATGAAAATTTAGAAATTGAGAAGGTACAAAAGTTAAATAATATTTTAAGGGGAAAATTAAGTACTTATAAAGGCGTTTATATAAATAGTACAAACAATTCAATACCACATATTTTAAATCTTTCTTGTGATTTTATAAAGCCAGAAACATTGATGCACGCTTTGGAAGAATATAATATATATATTTCTACTAAAAGTGCCTGCACGACTAGTGATATTTCTACATCTGTTTATGTTTTAACAAATGATGAGTTAAAAGCAAGAACTAGTGTAAGAGTTAGTATTTCTAAAAAAACTACATTAGATGAAATAAATTATTTTATAGAGTGTTTTGATAATATTTATAGGAGAAGTTTATGAAAAAACTAATACTTATTTTAATACTTTTAATTCCATTTAATGTAAAGGCCGTTAGTATAGATTTATTTTATGGTAGTACTTGTCCATATTGTCATAATGAAATAGAATATTTAGAAAAGATACAAAAACAATATAAAGATAATATTACTATAAATAAATATGAGGTATGGCATAATAAGAAAAATAATAAACTAATGACTAAAACTAAAAATGAATTAAATATATCTAGTGATGGTGTTCCACTTACGATAATTGGTAAAAAAAGTATAACCGGTTTTAATGAACAAGAACAAACTAAAATAACTAATTTAATTGATGGTGAGTTAAAGCGGCAAGATACTTTATCATTTCCTATAATAGGAAATATAAATGTAAAAAATACTCTTGGTATAATTCAAGTATTGCTTTTATCAATTGTAAATTTTTTTTCATTAAATAGTTTGTGGTTAATGTTATTTATACTATCTATATTTATTTTATCAAAAGGAAAAAACATATCAGTATTAATAGGTATGATAGTATCATATTTAATAATGACTTTAAACATAATAAAATTTAATTCCTTTATTTTTATGGTACTTCAAGCCATCCTTTCAGTAGGTACTTTATTGGTAGGTGCTTTAATATTAAATAACTATATAAATAAAAAAGAGTATAAAGATAAAAAAATAATATTATTTATACTAGGATTTATAGGTACTTTTATTTTATGCAGTACAAATAATCACCATTTACTTGATATTTCTTTAAATAATAGTATTTATATTATTTTGTATACTATTATATTTATTTTATTAGTATTTATAGTATCAAAGTTAATATCTATATTACTTAAAAAAATAAAACAAAAAGAAATACTTAGTTTTATAATTCTTTTAACACTGGGTGTTTCACTCGCACTTTTTCCTAGTTTATATATTTTTTAGAAAATATCAGTTTTTTTGACAAAAAAAATAACCCTAAGCCTATACAATAACAAAGGTGAATATTATGAAAAAAACTATATTTCCAATAATTTTATCTTTATGTATCGGAAGCATTTTATCATATATAATTATAAGTGGTTATGATGAGATAGATACTCCGGTATTTTCAAAAGGAACTCAAAAGGTTTATTATTTAAGAAAAGGTATATACACTACTAAGGAAAATATGGAAAATGAAATGAAAGATTTTTCACATTATATTTATAACGTTGAAGATAATAAATATCATAGTTATATTGCAATTAGCAAAAATAAAAAAAATATGCAAAAAATCAAAGATTTTTATGAAAAAATGTCGTATAATACATATGTAGAAACGAAAATAACTGATAATAAAGAATTTTTAACAGTACTAGGTCAATATGATGAAGTACTATCAAAAACAGACGATACTAATGCCATAAAAACCATTGTTAATCAGGTACTAGCAAAATATGAGGAGATGGTAAATGGTGAGTATAAAAATTAAAGAAATACCTAAAATAGATAGACCAAGAGAAAGACTTATTTCAAAAGGTAGTCAAAGTCTTAGTGATGAAGAGTTGATCGCAATTATTTTGTCAGGAGGCACTGTTAATATGTCCGCAAAAGAACTTGCGGGAGAGCTTATAAAATACTGTGGTAGTCTTGATAAACTTAATAAAATAACATATTTAGAACTTTTAAAAATAAAAGGAATTGGTCCTGCGAAAGCATGTAATATACTCGCACTTTGTGAGCTTAGTAAAAGAATAAATAAAACTACTAGAGAAATTTTAAAAGTAAAATTAAGTAACCCAAATATTGTATTTGAATATTATAAGGATTTAAAGGATTTACCCCAAGAACATTTTTATTGTTTATATTTAGATAATAAAAACAAAGTAATAAAAGAAAAATTACTTTTTGTAGGGACTGTAAACTACAGCATGGTGCATCCAAGAGATGTTTTTAAAGAGGCATATTTGTCAAATGCAATTTCAATTATTTGTATTCATAATCATCCATCAGGAGATGTTACTCCAAGTAGGGAAGATGAAATTATTACAAGCAATTTAAAAAGTGTTGGTTATCTTTTAGATATTAAAATTATTGATCATATTATAATAGGAAATAGTAGTTATTATAGTTTTTTAGAAAATGGCAAAATTTAACTTGTCTTTTATTTATAAAATATTATATAATAGTTGAAGGTGAAGAGTTATGTATCAAAAAAAAAGATTTGATAGGCGATATTTACTTATTTTAATAATCATAGTTTTGGCAATTTTACTAGTTGTTTTGTCAGTATCACTTGATAAAAATAGAAATTTAAGTACTCCGGAAAAGGTATTAAAAGATGCGGGTACATTTATTTTACAAGTATTTGAAGCTCCTGTTAATTTTGCAAAAAATATGATAAGTGAAAGTAAGGAAAAAAATAATATATATAAAAAGTATAAGAAACTAAAAGAAAAAGAAGAACAAGTAAACCGTATAATAGCGGAAAATGAAAATTTAGAAAATGAAATATCTACTTTAAAGAAACAATTAGAATTAAATACGATTCTTAGTGATTTGGTATATAAAAATGCAACTATAATTAATAGAAATATAGGTTACTGGTATAATGAAGTAACCATTGATAAAGGTAGTAAAGATGGTATTAAAAAAGGTATGGCAGTAATAAATAGCGGTGGACTTGTAGGTACTGTTTCAAAAACAAGTAATTTAAGTAGTACAGTAAAACTTTTAGCAAATGAAAATATGAGTGATAGAATTAGTGTTAAAATAAAAGTAGGGGACAATTATGTTTATGGTCTTATTTATAGTTATGACGCTAAGGAAAACACATATACAGTGCAAGGAATAAGTGAAAATATTGAAATACCAAGTGGAAGTACCGTAGTAACAACCGGTATGGGTAATGTCTTTCCAAGTGGTCTTCTTGTAGGTACTGTTACAAAGGTAACAACCGATCACTTTGATTTATCAAAAGTAGCCGAGGTAAAAAGTTCAGTAGATTTTGACAAGTTAGATTATTTAACCATTTTAAAAAGGAAAGATAACTAATGAAAAGTAAAAAAAATATTTTAATAATATGCCTTATTTCATTTGCTTTTGTTTTTGAAGGTGTGTTTTCTAATTTTTTAAAAATTTATAGTTTACTTTCACCATTATTTGTTTTAATGACACTAATAGTTATTTACCCATTTTTATTAAATGAAAAAAATGAATTTTATAAATATTGTTTTTTCTCAGGCGTAATTTATGATATTGTTTATACTGATACAATAATTGTTCACGGATTTTTGTTTTTAATAATTGGTTTTTTAATAACAAAAATAAATCTTATTTTGGCCAATAACCATATAAATGTTATGGTAATGGCTTTAATAGTAATGGTTTTATATAGAAGTATATTATACTTGCTTTTAGTTTTAACAGGTAATGTAAATCCATCGTGGGAATATTATTTACAAAGTATATATTTATCAATTGTTTCGAATGTTATATATGTATTTATTTTAAATATTGTTACTGATAAGTTAAGTATAAAATTAAAATTATATAAAGGAAACTAAAAAGAGCTGTATTCCAGTTCTTTTTTAATGTTTAGGCTGTTTATATGGTTTTATTTCATTAGTCCTACCTAATATGTAATCAATACTAGTATTATAAAAGTTAGCTAAAATAGTTAGTTTATCAATAGGAATTAACCTGATACCAATTTCATACTTAGAGTATTGCTGCTGTGTTGTGTTAATTATTTTCGCAACATCGCTTTGATTTAAGTCTTTGTCTTCTCTTAGATCTTTAAGTCGATTAATGTTCATAGAATCACCTAATAATATCTTCGCATATATTTTTATCAAGGTGTTGACATTACACCTAAACGAGTGTAAAATATAAAACAAGAAAATAGGTGATAGAGTGAGCACTAAAAAAATTATATGTTTAATAACTATTTTATTATTAACTTTTTTATTAGGTGCAAAGGCATCCAGTTTAATATATAGCAGTAATGTTACTTACGATAATACCAGTAGTGGACTTAGTTCAACAACAGTACAAGGAGCATTAGATGAATTATATGAGAAAGCAAACAATAAAACAAGTGAGAATGTTTTAGATACAAGTGTTACAAATTATTTTAATAATGCTATAGAGCGTGGTACTAGTGAAACCCCACATGAAGGTGCAGATGATGTATATTTAACTGAAACAGGACTTAAGTTTAATGATGATATAAATATAAAATATTTTGCTCCAACAAATGTTTGGGAAAATTATGGAGGCAGCGGCTTTCTTTATTTCAGAGGTTCTGATGTTGTTCTTTCTAAGGGAGATTTAAGTTCTTTAGGTAGTGGTCTATATAGTACAGGAAGAGTATCTAATATTAAAGAATATGGTGTTTTAGCAAATGTGACTATAGAAACTGATTGGGAAAACATCTCTACAATTACAACTATTGAGGCAATTAAGGATTTAGGTCTTACAACAGGGAATACAGTTAACTATTATGTTAATTCAAGTAGAATAGCCATAAAACCTGTTTCTAGTGCTATAAATTATATTACTGAAATATTTGAAAATGAAAATAAGTATAATATTTTTGATGGTACTGTTTTAAGTATATCTAATGGAATGGAAAAAAGTATTGTAAAAATGCAATTAGATGATGGCAATACTTTAACTGCTATAAGTGATTTAGATAGTAATTTAAAGAAAGGACAATCTGTTAAATTTAAAATTTTCATAAAAGATGCCATACTTGCTGGTGGAACTGGAGTGGGTAGTTCAATATCATATAGAAATGCTTTACAAGGGCAAATAATATCTATTTCAGAGGGAGCTACTACTTCATATGTTACCTTACAAACATCGTATGGTTATAAGGCTAGTGTGATAGTGCCAATAGAGGATCTAAATAATTGGGGTCTTTCTAATGGCTCTGATGCAACAATTTATTTTAATGAATTTGAATTTACAATTGTTAAATAAAATGGCAGATATTTATATACCTGCTTTTTTTCTATATAAAATAATTTATAATCATACTACTTTTAATAAACTATAAAAAGAAAGTAGGAGTATTTTCATTATAATTTGTGTAACTATTATTTGTATTATTATTTAAATCACTTGTATTATCATTTTTATGAGTACTTTGATTTATTTCTTTATTATCAACTTTTTTAAATTCATTCATAACTCTAAACATAGTTTTTGCATTTTTAAAAAGGGGAGATACTTGTTTAAATACTGGTATTGCTTGATTTATAATACTTAAAGTTTTTTGAGTACCATTTAAAAGAGTACTAAAATTAAAACCTCTAAGGCTTCTAAATAAACCAGAAATTCCCGCATTTGTAGGAATTTGTGAATAAAGATAAGGATTAAAATAATTCATAAGCCACAACCTTTCTAAAATATTATATGTTTTTATTTAAAAATGTTTTAGTATAAATAATTTTTTTAATAAATTTTGAAAATGAAAAAGGGTTTATAAAATTTTTCTCGTATAATA
>CAYXTH010000035.1:0-9410 GCA_964468025.1 uncultured Muribaculaceae bacterium
GTTGTTCTCCTGTTTTACAACTTACTGTGCACACTCCATCGCTATCACAACTAGGTGCATTTTTTGCTTTTTCATATAATTCATCAAGTGCACCTTGTACAGTAGTAGAAGAAAGTCCGCTACTCGTATTATCATAAGTAACATCTTTACTATATATTAAGGAAGATGCTCCTGCGGTAATTCCACTAAATATGATTGCTCCCATAATAAAAGCAATTATCGTTTTTTTATTATTTTTAATGTGTGTAAATTTAATTTTTTTCATATACATTCCCCTATTTTAACTTTCACTATGAGTGAAACATTATAACATTATAATCTCTATATATTATAAAATACATTAAAAACTAGTTGTTAAAATATTTCACTTTTAGTGAAAGGGGTCTATATATGAGAAAAGCAGACATAACGAAATTACAAGTACAAGATATAGTACAATTAATAAGACAATGGTCTGAAGAAACTCAAATGGAGTTTTCTAAGTCCGTAAATAAAAGTTATTCTTCTATTACTAAAATAGAAACAGGAGAACGTAATTTATATTTGCATACTTTTATTGCTTGGTGTAAGAAAAAAGGAATAAATATTATACTAATAAAAAAAGACTAGCAATTAGTCTTTTTTGTATTTAATAACAACATATCTATTAGGAGTTTCACCTATACTTTCAGTTACTAAATTATCAAATTTACTAATAACATTGTGTACAATTCTTCTTTCATAAGAATTCATAGGGTCGAGCTTAGCGTCTATTTTAGTTTTTAAAACCTCTTTGGCAATTTTTTTAACCTCAAATGTTAATCTATTTTCTTTTTTAGCCTTATAATTAGAAATATCTAAATTGACTTTAATATTAAAATTACCAAATTTATTTATTGACTGTCTTAGAAGCAGTTGCATACTATTTAAATTTTTACCATCTTTACCAATTAAAATAGCATTATCATCAGTAATAATTACAACATTAAAGTATCCATCATTTTCTTTAATTTCAATATTAAACTTAGTATTTAATAAATAAGCAAATTCATTTAAGTAATTCTTAATATACTCTTTAATATCATATTTAGTAACCGCATTGGCTACTATTTTTTTACCTTTAAATAAACCACTTTCACTTTCTTCAAAATAATAAAATACCTCTTCTTCCCTTGCATTTAATTCTTCTAAAACCTTATTTAAAGCATCACTGTTTGTTTTTGCTTCTTTTTTTACTACTTTCATTTTTCTTCCTCCTTAAAATAATACTTTGTATAATAGTAAATAAACTACCAGTAATCCAATAAATTATAATACTAGTTGACATTGTAAATGATGCGAATACGATAAATATTAACATAAAATTCATCATCATTTTCATTTGTTTTTCTTGCTCCGGCATTGATGTATTTAAACCAGAATTAAGTTTGAATGAAAAATAAGTAGTTAAACCAACAATAATTGGTAATAATATATAAATTATATTTCCTGTACTAAATGAATCTACAAAATGGTTAAAATTGAAACTACCACCAAATAAAGCATTAAATGGACTTGTTCCTAAATTGAAACCGAATAAATTACCTTCAAATACGACAGGAAGTCTGTTTAAACTTTCCAAAAAAGCAAAGAATAATGGCATTTGTATAAAAGCAAATATACATCCTGACATAGGGCTTATATCATATTTCTTATAAATTCCAAGCATTTCTTGTGCTTTCATCATTTGTTGTTCTTGTGATTGCTTATTACGATATTTTTTCTCTAATTTAGCTAAGTCATTTTGTGCTAGTTTCATATTTTCAGACTGCATTGCGGATTTTTTACTAATTGGTAAAATAATTAATCTTATAATAATAGTTACCACAATAATCGCAAGTCCGTAGTTTGATAAAAACTTACCTATTTGAATAATAAGCCAACTAAGTGGTTTAATAAATAATGAACTCCAAACGCCATCATATTTACCACTTGCAGGTGTAAATTCTGAACATTTAGGTAATTTTTTAATTTTAACATTATTTTCTTTATATGTTTTTATAACATCTTCATTATCTGGCTGACATAAAATATTTTCAGCTAAGTTTTGCCCAGTTGTGCTTTCTTTAACAATCGCACCCTTGTCATTTTTAAGCCAAGTAGTACAACCAGTTAAAGATAAACTAAATATTAACAGCGTTAATACTAATAAAAATTTTTTCTTCATTTCTATTCTCCTTTAATTAAATTAAGTTTTGATAAGGCTTTAATTAAATTTTCTTCTCTTTCATTAAAAGTTTTATTTAATATTCCCTTACCAACAATAATAACACAATTAAAATCATTTTCAAAACTTTTTTTATCAAGAATACTTTTTAATTGCCTTTTTATTTTATTTCTAGTAACAGCGTTACCAATTTTTTTACCAACTGAAAAACCAAAATTATAAATAGATGGGTCTTTTTTTTCTACATATATAATATAATCTTTATATTTAAATGGTTTATTAGATTTAATAATCCTAGTAAAATCATTACTTTTTTTTAAAATATTTATTTTTTTCATAAAACACCATATAATTAAAAACCACTGGACATTCAGTGGCTTTCTAATGAGATAAGACTTTGCGTCCTTTTTTTCTTCTGCTTTTGATTATATTAGTTTGCATTCTTGCGAAAAAACCCATTTTCTTGCTTCTTCTTCTATTATTTGGTTGAAACGTTCTTTTCATAGTATTCACTCCTTTCAAATATTTCTCTTTGCTTTACTAATTATATAGATAAAAGCCCTGTTTGTCAACTTATTTGGTGAAAAAATCTATAAATTAGTTTTTTAATGCCGTAATTGGGATAATATAAATACCAGTTTCAGGGTCTTTTACAATCGCATCCCAAAGCCCGCATATTACGCATTTAAACTTAGGCTCTTTTTTAACTTCATTACTAAATTTAGTTAAACTCTCCTTTGCTTCATCAAGCTTGTCGGGTCCTAGCTTAACTTCAATCGCACCGTATTCTCCGTCCGGTAGTTCAACAATAACATCAACTTCATTACCATTTTTATTGTTTCTAAAATGATATAATTTGCCACCCAAACTTTCAATATATATTCTTAAATCACGTGTTACTAAGGCTTCAAATAAAAACCCAAATGTTCTTATATCATTCATAAGTTTATCTTTTGTAATTCCAAGTGATGCACACGCAAGTGATGGATCAATAAAATGTCTTTTTGGATACTTTCCTACAGCATCCCTAGAACGTAAATTAGTACAGTAAGCATCTTGATTTTCAATTATATAAAGTTTAGAAAGAACACTTAAATATTCACTAATTGTATTTCTACTAAGTTGATACTTCTTATTGTCAGTATATTTTTCGATATCAGATACAAGTTTACTATTACTAGCGACAGTACTTTCATTTCTCGCAAGAGATTTAAAAAGCATATTCATTTTATTAACATCTCTATTTATGCCATCTTTATTTATGTCATAATTAAGAACAGCTTTTAAATAACTTTGTGGTAAAATGTGAAGATATTTATCATCAGTATCTAAATTTTCCGGCCAACCACCGCGTACAATGAAACGTGCTAAATCATCAAGTTTAACCTTTTTTGTACGCATATTTTTTTGGTTATCATTAAATAAATCCATTAAAGAAACATCACCCGTAGAATCACCGGATTCATATAAACTCATTGAATACATTTTCATTCTATCAATTCTACCGGCACCGGAATGATGTATTTTATCTTCATCTTCTTTTTTTCTAAGCGTTGTAGATTCCGTTAAAATATACTTTCCTTTTTTCTTATCTTTATCACACCTATGCCTTACCGCATCCCAAATTTCCGGAACTTCTCCCCATTCATCAATAAGTTGTGGGGTTTCCATATCTAAAATTAGAGATACATCCATTTTAGCCTTAGTCCTAGTATCAAAATTTTCGGAACTATCATCCAAAAATACTGCCGAATTGGCGTGATGTTTTGCTGTCCAAGTTTTGCCACACCATTTTGGCCCTTCAATACCTATCGCCCCAAATAATTTTAAATATTCACTTATTTTACTGTCGATTATTCTTGTTTTATATCCTTTTTCCGTTAATGGCATATTATTCACCTCGAATACATTGTATTATATTTTTTAGCAGTGTGCAACTTTTCCACATTTCATTGTGCAATTTTTCTGATATTTGTTGTGCAACTTTTCCAAAAAACACTATACATATTTTAAACTAATATATTATATAAAATTTTTTTGACAATATTTCTAATAAATGTTACTATTTATATGCGTGAGAAATAAAATAGAATGGTGGTGGTTATTATAGTTAATAATTTTTTTAGATATATATGTGGAAGATATGGTATTGATGAACTGTGTAAATTAAATACAATTTTATTCCTAGTAATTTTTTTTGTAAATATATTTGTAAAAAGTTACGTTTTAGGACTTACAAGTGTACTGTTATTTATTACTACTATATATAGATGTTTTTCTAAGAATATATATAGAAGAACAAAAGAAAATAACATATACTTAAAAATAAAAAAGAAACTTTTAAAACCATTTAAAAATATAAAAAGAAATATAACTGATAAAGAAAATGTTTATGTAAGATGTAATAGATGTAAAACAACATTAAAATTACCACTACCAAAAAAACGGGGCTTCAAAACGGCAATATGCCCTGAATGTAAAAATAGAGTTCATTTTTATACATTTAAAAAGCAAAAAATAGAAATAATTACAAAGAAAGGAAGGAAAACCATATGATAAAATTACTAAAAAATTTAACTAAAACTGATTGGGTATTAGTTTTAGTTAGTTTTGTGTTTATTGTATTTCAGGTATGGCTTGATTTAAAAATGCCTGATTATATGTCTGAAATAACTGTTCTTGTTCAATCAGAAGGCAGTGATATGAAAGATATTTTATTAAACGGATTTTATATGCTACTGTGTGCATTTGGTAGTTTAGTAGGTGCTATTATAGTTGGATATTTAGTATCAAAAATCGCCGCAAGTTTTTCACTTAGAGTTAGAAAAAGACTATTTACTAAAGTTCAAAAATTAGGTATGAGTGAAGTTAAAGAATTTGAAACAAGTAGTCTTATTACTAGAACTACAAATGATATTACCCAAGTAGAAATGCTTATCGCAATGGGACTACAGCTTATGGTAAAAGCACCTATTACTGCGGTATGGGCAATTACAAAAATATTAAATAAAAGTTGGCAGTGGAGTGCACTTACAGGAATCGCTGTTGTAATATTGCTAGGTACAATATCAATAATAACTGCGATAGTAATGCCAAGATTTAAAATTGTTCAAAAATTAACTGATAGTCTAAATAAAGTAACTAGAGAAAACTTAAATGGTATTAGAGTAGTACGTGCTTTTAATGCCGAAAATTACCAAGAAAATAAGTTTGAAAAGGTAAATAATAAACTAACTAAAACACAATTATTTAACCAAAGAACATTTGCAATTTTAATGCCAATTATGTATTTAGTTATGTATTTTTTAACATTATCTATTTATTTTGTAGGTGCTTATATTATAAAAGATTCACTTATGGCAGATAAGCTAAATTTATTTGGTGATATGGTAGTATTTTCATCATACGCCATGCAAGTAATCATGTCATTTTTGATGCTTGCGATGATATTTATGATGCTTCCAAGAGCTGGGGTATCTGCAAAACGTATCAATGAAGTAATAGATACAAAAGAAAGTATTAAAGATGGTAATATAAATAGTGATATTTCAAAAGAAAAAGGTACGGTTGAATTTAAAAATGTATCATTTAAATACCCTGATGCGGAAGAATACTTATTAAAAAACATTTCATTTAAAGTAAATACTGGGGAAACAGCGGCGTTTATAGGATCAACTGGTAGTGGTAAAAGCACTCTTATAAATTTAGTCCCAAGATTTTATGATGTTACTGACGGAGAAATTTTAGTTGATGGAATAAATGTTAAAGACTATACCCAAGAGTTTTTACACAATAAAATAGGATATGTACCACAAAAAGCTGTTATGTTTAATGGTAGTGTTAACTATAATATTTCTTATGGTGATAATGGAAAGGAAATAACTGAAACTAATATAAAAGATGCGGTAAGGGTCGCCCAGGCCGAAGAGTTCGTATTAAAAATGGATAATAAATACGATACTCATATCGCATCAGGTGGTACTAATGTATCAGGTGGCCAAAAACAAAGACTTGCTATTGCAAGAGCTATTGCCAAGAATCCCGAAATATATATATTTGATGATAGTTTCTCAGCACTTGATTATAAAACTGATAGTGTACTTAGAAAAGAGTTAAAAAAATATACAAAAGACGCTACTAGTTTAATCGTTGCCCAAAGAATTGGAACAATTATGAATGCTGATAAAATAGTTGTTCTTGATAATGGTGAAATGGTTGGTATTGGTACGCATAAAGAACTTTTAAAAACCTGTGATATTTATAAACAAATTGCTTTATCACAGTTATCAAAGGAGGAGTTAGAAAATGCATAATTCAAAAAATGCTCCTAGTCAAGCAAAAGACTTTAAAAGTGCTATTATACGTTTATTTAAAGAATTAAAAGGCTTTAAAATACTAATTACAATATCTTTAATCCTTGCTGCACTAGGCTCAGTTTTATCAATAATGGCTCCTGATAAGTTATCTGATATAACTGATGAAATATCAAAAGGATTAGTTGTTAATAAAGATAATTTACAAGAAATATCTAAACAAACAACAAATTCATTAAATAATGTATCTAATATACTTGGTATGAATATATCAGAAAAAACTGTTTATCAAATAAGCACATCTAATATGAGCAGCAGTGATAAACAAAAGGCAATGGAAACTTTAACTAAAATATCAAATGATAATAAAAATGCATTAAAATATTTATTGGAAATGCCACAAGATGCTTTAAAAATTATTTTGCCTGATACCACTTATAAAGGAACAATAATTACTACAAATGATAAAATTGATTTAGTAAAGACTTTAAATAAAGAAAAAAATATGGATATTCCAAGTAATATAGAAAAAGTTTTATTTGATGAAATAACTATTGATAATGTAAAAATATCTAGCACTGATCAAGCAAAATTCTTAGAAATTATGAGTACTGTAAATAAAGATGCCTCTGCAAGCGTGCTTTATTCTAAGCTAGATGAAATGCCAAAAGCTATTAAAAAGGTAGTAGAACCTTTTATGGATATGAGTAAAATAAAAGCAACTGCATTATTCTTATGTGTTTTATATTTGTTAAGTGCTTTATTTACTTATTTTGAGTCAATATTAATGTCTACTGTTTCAAATAAATTTGCGAAAAAATTACGTGGTAATATTTCAGTTAAAATAAATAAATTACCACTTAAATATTTTGATAAACATCAAGCAGGAGATACTTTATCAAGAGTAACAAATGATGTAGATACAATTGCTCAGTCAATGAACCAGTCATTAAGTTCTCTTGTTAGTGCAATTACTTTATTTATTGGTACAATAATAATGATGTTTGCTACTAACTGGGTAATGGCACTTACAGCAATATTATCAAGTTTAATTGGTTTTTCATTTATGTTTGTTATATTATCTAAAAGCCAAAAGTATTTTATCGCAAGGCAAAAAGAACTTGGTAATTTAAATGGACACATTGAAGAAGTTTATTCAGGACTTAATGTTGTAAAAGCATATAATGGTGAAAAGGAAGCTAATATTAAGTTTGATGAGTATAATAAAAAAGTTTATGATGCAAATCGTAAAAGTCAATTTTTATCTGGTTTAATGATGCCAATGATGGGCTTTGTTGGTAACTTTGGTTATGTTGCAGTTTGTATAGTGGGTGCTTTACTTGCTATGAACGATGTTATAACATTTGGTGTAATAGTTGCATTTATTGCTTATGTAAGGTTGTTTACTTCTCCTTTGTCACAAATTGCTCAGGCTTTTACCTCTTTACAATCAACTGCTGCTGCGTCGGAGCGTGTATTTGAGTTTATTGATGAAGAAGAGATGAAAGAAGAAAAAGTTACTAAAGTACTTACAAAAGAAAATGTAAAAGGTCAAATTGAGTTTGAAAATGTTGTATTTAAATATGATGGTAATGAAAAACCTACAATAAATAATTTTAGTGCGAAAGCATTACCAGGTCAAAAAATAGCCATAGTTGGGCCTACTGGTGCGGGTAAAACAACAATGGTTAATTTACTTATGAAGTTTTATGATATAAATTCAGGTGATATTAAAATAGATGGTGTTTCTACTAAGGATTTATCAAGAGAAAACATCCATGATTTATTTACGATGGTTCTTCAAGATACTTGGTTATTTAATGGAACTGTTAAAGAGAATATTGTTTATAATAGAGAAAATGTAACAGATGAAGATGTTAAAAGAGTATGTGATACAGTAGGTATTTCCCACTTTATTAAAACTCTTCCTAATTCTTATGACTCTATTTTATCTGATAATGATAGTGTGTCAGCTGGTCAAAGACAATTACTTACTATTGCACGTGGTATGATAGATAATGCTCCATTTTTAATTTTAGATGAGGCAACATCAAATGTGGATACAAGGACGGAAGAATTAGTACAAAAGGCAATGGATAAGTTAACGGAAGGGAAGACATCATTTATAATTGCTCATAGGTTATCTACAATAAAAAATGCGGATTTGATTTTAGTTATGCAGGATGGCAATATTATTGAACAAGGTAATCATAATGAGTTGATGAGTAAAAATGGTTTTTACGCTAAGTTATATAATTCTCAATTTGAACTATAAGCATATGTAAAAGTATGCTTTTTTATTTACTTTTGTACGACAAAATACAAAAGCGTAGTATAAAAGTAATATTATGGTTATAAATAATAAAAAAATACTCATTGTTTATGAGTAATATATTATTTTTGTTAAATTTTTATACATCTTTTCTTTTTAAATCATTAATGGTAAACCTATCATTTAAATTATCATTTTCAAAATATATTTTATATCCACACATATTAGCAATTTTTTCAATAATTTCAAAACTAGCTTGTCTATTTTCTGTTTCGTATTGAGAAAGAGTATTGCATTTAATGTTTAATTTTTTGGCAATAATCTCTTGTTTAAAATTATTATTTTTTCTCATATATTTAAGTGCTTTACCTATCATATTCCACCTCAACACCATTTTCTCATTTTGAGATAAAACATTCTTGACAATTCTCAAATTGTGATGTTATACTATAAATAACAAAATCACAATGTGTGAATATTATATTATGAATTGGAGAGTTATTATGCTAAAAAAAATAAATAGACAAACAATAATTGCTTGTTTAATATGTTCGGGGATAGTTGGTATTATAAGTGTAGGAGCAACATCTTTAATATATAGCAGTGATGTAACTTATGATAATACCAGTAGTGGTCTTTC
>CAYXTH010000036.1:0-9388 GCA_964468025.1 uncultured Muribaculaceae bacterium
CCAAGCACACCAGGCGTTATTACAACGGGTGATGAATTGGATACTACTGGTATTAGAAATATGGCTATTTTAGGGGCAATATCAACACTTGTTAGTACTATTGGTTATAAATTAACTAAAAGTTCAAATGTTACAGCGTATACACCACTTACTGATGTACTTATGACAACAATGAATAAAGAACAAGCAACAAGCCTTGTTAAACAATATAAAAATAGATAGAAAAGGGAGATGTTTTATGAGAAATTTAAAAAATAATATTAAAAAAATATTTACTGTAAGTTTATCTTTTGTAATTTTGTTTACTATATGCATTTTACCAGTTAGTGCCCAAACTGCACCAAGTAATTTTACTGTAAAACGTACTAAAGTTATGGAATCTTATATAGGAGATAATAATGGTTTTACTGCTTTTGCAACTACTGATGGTACTATTGTTTATTGTATGGATCTTGCTAAAAAAGGTGCAACTACTGGTACAAAATATACTTTATCAAAAGAGGCAAGTGTCGGACTTAAATACATTATTCAAAATGGTTATCCAAATAAAAAAATAACAAACCGTGATGAAATAGATCAATATATTACACAATCTGCGGTATGGTGGTATTTAGATGATGTAGAAAAGGCAGGAAATTTATCAAAGGCTTTTCAAACAACTGATAAAGAAGCATATTCTGGTATAAGAAATCAAATTAAAAATTTAGTACAGGGTGCTAAAAATGCTAAGGAAAGTACTAAACCAAGTATGAATGTAAGTGTAAATAATAAAACTTTAAAATTAACTAGCGATAAAAAATATTATGAATCTGATTATATTACTGTAACTCTTGTAGAGGCAAACTCTTATAATGTTACTTTAAGTAATTCTAGTGCTACTGCTATTGATGCAAGTGGAAATATAAAAACAACATTTAACGCTGGTGACAAATTTAAAGTAAGAATTTCCGCAAATGATGTTACAAAACAAACAAGTTTAAATATTAAAATAACTGCTACTGGTAATGATTCTTACGTGGCAATATTTAATCCAGGTGATAGTAGTTATCAAAGAGTAGTTTCAACAAAAATTTATAGTAAAGATGTTAATTTAGCAAAAACTTTAAGTTTTAGTGTAACTCCTGATAAAAAAAATTGTAGCATAAATAATGGAAAATACTATGGTAAAAATGGAAATGAAGTAGATAAGAAGACTTATAACAAAGAATGTGGAAAAGCATGTACAGTAGAAAACGATAAATACTATGGTAAAGATGGCAATGAAGTTGACAAAAATACTTATAATGAGGAATGTGGAAAGGTTTGTAAAACAGAAAATGGTAAGTATTATGGTAAAAATGGAAATGAAGTAGATGAAAAAACTTATAATAAAGAATGTGCATCTTCTGTAATTACTGTTCCAAATACTTTATCTAATCAATCAATTACAGCTCTTGTTATGGGAATAATATTTATAGTTAGTGGACTTGGTTTAATTACATATAGATATAAAATGAGTAAAAATTAAGGTTAGAATTAATCTCTAATCTTTTTTTACATATTTGTTTGCTTTTTACAGTTTTTTATTATATAATAAATGTAGTTTATAGAATAAAGGAGGATACATATGGATACAAATAGCGTTACATATAAAATAGGTAAAAAATATAAAATATTTAAAGGTTTTATAAACAATTTACAGGCACAGTGGTTTGAAAATGCAAAAATACAAAAGGTAAAGACTTTCTTTAATAATTATCCCAATGTTAAAAGAGTAGCTACATTAGGAGCATTTACAGTTGCTGGTTTTGCTTTTAAAGAAGCAATGGGTGCAAATATTCCTTTGTTTAGCCCTGATGTTGCTTATGCAGATGATATAAAGGCGGAGCCACTTACTAATACAAATGTTGAACTAACAGTTGCAGAAAGTACCCCAGTAGTAGAAAATAATGTTAATAGTCAAGTAGAAACAAATGATGCTAGTGTTGTAAGTGTGGAAGATGATACTACAAAAGATATTACCCAAAGTGATAATATTCAAACTACAAGTGATACAAACGAAAATGCAGTAAAGGAAGAAACTACTAAGAGTGAAGTTGTTACTAATTCTTCAACTGATGATACTGAAAAAAAGGCTGAACAAACTACAAAAGAAAATAACAATATAAATTATGATGAAGTAGAAAAAAAGAATAGTGAAGAATCAAAAAACGGTGATTATTTAAAACCAACATATGCCGTTGATGGCGTTGATATTTCAGAAAATACTGACCAAGGAAAAAGTGTATTTGATGCTAGTAAAACTAATTGTATAGTATTTACTGATAGTAATGGTAATACAAAGATTTGGACATTAGATTCTTATGGAAATGCTAGCCACGGAGTAGCATCTAATCAAGAAACTTTAATTAATAATTTAAAAAATTCTGAACTTACAAATTTAAATAAAGATGGAACTCATGAGCTTGTATGGCCTGGATTTGATTATACTGATACAAATGGTATAAGTCATTGTTCATTTGATGGTGGAGAAATTACTTTTGATCCAAATACAAATGAATATACTGTTACTTATGACAAAGGAAAATATGCTAGTACTATGGGTGTTGAAACATCTACTAAATATGAGCTAAATCCCGATGAAAATAGGACTGAAAAACCAACTGAAACTTCTACCCCAACACCTGAACCTGATAATCCCGAAACTCCAAAACAAGAAGAACCTACTAAGGATGATCCTATAATCCCAGAGGAAAAAGAAGAAACATCACTACCAAAAACTGGTGATGGATTGGATGTTGAAACAGTTGCAAAAGCCGCAGGAGCAGTGGCCGTTGGTGGTGCCGGTGTTTTAGCAGGGCATAAATTAATGGCTAACGCAAAAGAAGAAACCCTCGAAGATTTAAAAGTCTTAAAAGAGATGCTGATGTCTACAATGGGAGAAGATATGGCAGAAGATATGGTGATAAATTATGCAAATAAAGGGATTACTAAATAATTTAGGAAGGATGCTTAATATGGAAAAATTAGAAAAATTTACTTTTGAAAAAGAAGATGGTACTACTGTAGAAGCTAATGTACTTGGGTGTTTCACAATAAAAGAACTTGATAAAACTTATTTAATTTATACTGTTGATGATAGTACTACTGAGGCATCAATAATTGTTCAAAATGGTGAAGTATTAGAACTTAAAAATATAGATGATGATGATAAATATGCGGTTGAAAAGTTAATATCAGAAATGATTGGAAAGGATGTGCAGTAATGACTGTTGAAATTAAAAATTTTAAAGAGTTTGTAAAAAATAAAAAAATAAAATTATCTGGCAGTAAAAAATTAAGTATTCCTGCAAACTTTCTTTCTTCTTTTACTGATAAAGTAAGGGCTAATATACTAGCTAAAGCAAATAAAAAATATGAAGAATATACACAAAAATTAAATCAAAAAAAAGCTGGACTTTATAATGAAATGTCAAATAAGATGCCTGAAAATCTTAAAAAAAGATATGAAGAAGATATTGAATATTTAAAAACAATGGTAAATAAATGGGAAAAAAGGCTTACAAAACTACAAGGCGACACTTCTGTTTTAGAGTTTGAAGTGGGAAATATTAAGGACTTTTTTCCAACCAAATTAAATGAAAAAGAGGCCGAAAAATTACAAAGTTATTTTGATAAAGAAACAAGAACATTTAAAATTGGTGGACAAGAGTTTGATCCTAATGTAGAAGAATTTAAAAAAGCTGATGTTTATTCAAAAATTATTGATAAATTTAGAGATGTGGAAGAAAATGATTATGTAAAATCTGCACGTGCTTTAAAAGATTATGGTGATATTGTTTATGGAAATGACTTTATAAGATTGTTTTCTGCGAAGTCAAAAGAAAAAATGGAAGAAATAAAAAATCAATTATTTAGTGTTTATCTTGATGTTGTTAAAGAACTTGGTGTGAAAAAAATGAAAAAAGTTAATAAAATGGACAGTAAAGATAGACAAAAACTTTTATCTAAATTAAATTTACCTAATTTTCGAGAAAATATTTTGTCTGGTGAAGATAAAAAAACAGATCTTACCAAAGAACAAGTTGATATGAATTCAAAAGATACTGATACTCTTGAATTTGAAGAATATGAATACAAAGTAGCACTTGAAGAGGCTAGAAAACACCTTGAAGAACTTGAACAAACAATTCCAAAACAAATTAACCAATTACGTACAAAGTATCTAAACAATACAGAAAGTCAAGCACAAGCGTTTGGTGTTTGGGATGGACAAGTTAAATACGACAATTATGATAGTTTAACTAAGGAAACTGAGCCTTTAAATAAGCAACTTGATGATGCTAAGAAAGCAGTAAGAAAAGCAGAAGATGCATATAGAATGATAAGTGGTGAACTTAGAAAAAGAAAGTCACAAGAATTAAAAGACAAACACAAACTACAAGACGCAAAAGAATTTTTATCTAAGTTACAAGTTGGTACTTTTAAATATGATATTAGTAAATGGAGCAATGAAGAAATACTTGAAAAAGCTGAAAAAATTCAAAAGGAAATGGACGAAACTCAACAAATTGCAAATACTAGAGAAGAAGAAGCTACTATAATAGAAGAAAACAAAGAACCACTAGAATTACCATCTGGCAAAGAAGAAATTATTGCTAATTTAATGGAAACAGCAAATCTTACAGAAGAACAAGCAATAAAAGTTGCAAATTCAGACAGTCAAATTATACAAACGGTTATAGATGAATTTTATACACCGCAAGATAAAAAAACAGGAAAAACAAAATAATATGTTTATTCCTTTTTTTTACATAATTTTGTATTTTTTTATCTTTATTGACATTTATATAAAAAAAACTTATAATTTTAAAAGGAGTTGATATATATGTTACAAAAACCAAAAGGTACATACGATATACTAGGAAAAGAATCACACAAAATACTATATTTAAAAAAACTAATAGAAACTTTAATGGATAAATATAATTATAAATATTATAAAACACCAACATTTGAAATGAGTGAATTATTTCACAGAGGAGTAGGTGAAACTACTGATATAGTAAATAAAGAAACATATGACTTTACAGACCGTGGAGGTAGAAATATGACACTTCGTCCAGAAGGAACTGCGGGCATTGTAAGATGTTTTATTGAAAATAAACTATATGCGGAAAATAAACCTTTAAAAGCTTGGTATATGGGTTCTATGTTTAGATATGAACGTCCACAAGCCGGTAGAAACAGAGAATTTATGCAGTTTGGTGCTGAAGCCTTTGGTTCATATGATCCAATGCTTGATGCGGAAATTATAAGTATAGTTGTAAATTTATTTAAATTACTTGGTTTAAAAGGTATTAAAGTAAATATAAATAGTTTGGGAGATAAAGAATCTAGAGAAAATTATAGAAAGGCTTTACTTGAATATTTTAAACCACACTTAAATGATTTATGTGAAGACTGTCAAAATAGATATGAAAAAAATCCACTACGTATATTAGATTGTAAAGTTGATGGTAATAAAGAAATAATGAAAAATGCACCAAAGCTTACAGACTATTTGAACGATGAAAGCAAAAAACACTTTGAAGAAGTTCAAAAATACTTAGAAAGTATGAACATAGATTTTGTAGTAAATCCAAACATTGTAAGAGGACTTGATTATTATACTCATACAGTCTTTGAGGTAGAAGCAAACATCAAAGGAATGGGCTCACAAAACGTATTAGGTGCAGGTGGGAGATATAATAATTTAGTAGAAACAATAGGCGGTCCCGAAGTCCCCGGCGTTGGTTTTGCGATAGGAATAGAAAGACTTTTATTAGCGCTTAATGCCGAAAACATAAAAATAGGGGATGACTATACCCTTGATGTATATGGATTTTGTCAAAACGAAATTGCCAAAAGTTATTTAATGAATATTGTTAATATACTTAGAATGAATGGTTTTAATGTAGATGTAGATTATATGAATAGAAATATGAAAAATAATTTTAAACAAGCTGATAAATTAAATTCTAAATTTATTTTAATTGTTGGAGAAGAAGAAACCTTAAACAATATAATAACAGTTAAAAACAATAATACAAAAGAAGAATTTAAAATAAAATATGAAAATATAATTGAATTTTTAGATAGTAAAATAGGTGAAGAACAATGAAAGTAAATAACACAAATTATAATGAAAATAATGTAGGAGAAAGTGTTAATTTAAAAGGTTGGGTTAATAAAAAAAGAAATCTTGGTGGGATAATCTTTATAGATTTAAGAGATAGAAGTGGTATTATACAATTAGTTGTAAATCCAACAAGTAAAGCTTATAAAACTGCCCTTATTCTTAAAAACGAATATGTTATTGAAATAAAAGGTACGGTGGTTAAAAGGAATAATCCTAATTCTAATTTAAAAACTGGTAAAATAGAAATAGAAACAGATTATATTAATGTGTTAAATGAATCAAAAAATTTACCTTTTGAACTTGATAATACTACTGCTCTTGAAGATACAAGGCTTAAATATCGTTATTTAGATTTAAGAAGAGATAATTTAAAAAATAATTTAATAACTAAACATAAAATAATGCAAAGTACTAGAAGTTATTTAAATGATTTAGATTTTATAGAAATAGAAACACCAATTTTATGTAAAAGTACTCCAGAAGGTGCAAGAGATTATTTAGTACCATCTAGGGTAAATAAAGGAAAATTTTATGCCTTACCACAATCTCCACAATTATTTAAACAACTTTTAATGGCATCCGGTTTTGAAAAATATTATCAAATTGCTAGATGTTTTAGAGATGAAGATTTAAGAGCTGATAGGCAACCTGAATTTACACAAATAGATATGGAAATGAGTTTTATAAATGAAGAAGATATAATGAATATTACTGAAGGTCTACTTAAAAAAATATTTAAAGATATTAAAAATATTGATATTAATGTGCCTATTAAAAGAATGACATATAAAGACGCAATTGATATGTATGGCAGTGATAAGCCAGATACGAGATTTGATATGCAAATACAAGATATTACTGATATTCTTTGCAACAGTGCTGCAATGTTTAAACAGACAGTAACAGACGGTGGGATTATAAACGCTATCGTTGTAAAAAATAGTGCCGATAAATATTCTAGAAAAAATATTGATGTACTTGGTGAATTTGTTAAAACATATAAAGCGCAGTCATTAGCATTTTTAAAATATAATAAAGAATTTACTGGTGGTATTTCAAAGTTTATAAATGAAGATATAAAAGAAAAATTAATTACAAAATTAAACCTAGATAATAATGATTTAATTTTAATATTATTTGGTAATAAAAAAATAGTAAAAAATGCCTTAGGTTATCTTAGATTAAAAGTCGCAAATGATCTTGATTTAATTGATAACTCTTTATATAACTTTTTGTGGATAACTGATTTTCCTATGTTTGAATATAGCGAAGAAGAAGAAAGATATATATCTTGTCACCATCCATTTACTCAGCCAAAAAATATTGATGAAATAAATGATAAAGAAAACGCTCTTGCAAGAGCATATGATATTGTTTTAAATGGTTATGAAATAGGTGGAGGAAGTATTAGAATACATCAAAGTGATATGCAAAAGAAAGTTTTGGAATCCTTAGGTTTTGATAATGAAAGTGCTAGAAAAAACTTTGGTTTCTTATTAGATGCTTTAACTTATGGAACTCCCCCTCATGGTGGGCTTGCCCTTGGACTTGAAAGATTAACAATGATTTTATGTGGTACTACTAATATTAGAGATGTAATCGCATTTCCAAAAACAACAAGTGCTTCTTGTTTAATGAGTGATGCACCTGATGTGGTAAGTGAAAAAAACTTAAATGATTTAAATATTAAAATAAAATAAGTATTTACAATATTAAAAAAATATGATAATATTTAGTTGTAAAGCAATGACGAAGGAATATTAACTAGTCCCTTTTAAAAAGTGAGCTTGGAGAGTGAAAACAAGTTAAAATACTATTTAATTCCTACCTTCTAGCGAAGTGTAAACACTTCCGGTTAAAACCGTTATCTAAATTAAGAAAATAAAAGGATGGTACCGTGCTAAGCACTCCTTGTACTGTCCTTTTTTTGTTTGAAAGGATGATTTTATGAAATTAAAAGAAAGCTTTTTCTATACAATGAGAGAAGATGCAAAAGATGAAGATAGTGTAAGTTCCAACTTACTCGTAAGAAGTGGAATGATTAAAAAAAACAGTGCAGGTGTATATATGTTTATGCCACTAGGTTTTAGAGTGAAAACTAAAATTGAAAACATTATTAGAGAAGAAATGAACAAAGCCGGGGCACAAGAACTTACAATGCCTGCCCTTATACCAGAAGATATATTTATAAAATCCGGTAGAAGAAAAAACTTTGGTAGTGATATGTTTTCCTTAAAAGATAGAGCAGGTCGTGATTATGTTTTAGGACCAACTCATGAAGAATTATTTGTTGAGGCTGCAAAAATGAAAATTAAATCTTATAGGGATTTGCCATTTAACCTATATCAATTTCAAAACAAATTTAGAGATGAAGCTAGGCCAAGATATGGACTTATTAGAACAAGAGAATTTACCATGAAAGATGCCTATAGTTTTGATACAGATTTAAAAGGTGTAGAAGAATCTTACAAGAAAATGTATATTGCTTATAACAATATATTTGATAGATTAAAACTTGATTATAGAATTGTAAAAGCTGATACTGGTGCAATGGGTGGATTATTATCAGAAGAATATCAAGCAGTAAGTGAAATAGGAGAAGACGTGCTAGTACTTTGTGATAAATGTGACTTTGCATCTAATATAGAAATTGCTGAGGTTAAAACCACAAAAATAGAAAAAGAAGAAAAAAAGAAACTAGAACTAATTGATACCCCAAATGTTTATTCTATTGAAGAAATAGTAAATTTTTTAAACATTAGTGTTAATAAAACTGTTAAAACATTAGTAGTTAATATTGACGGGGAAATAGTAATGGTTTTAGTAAAAGGTAATAGAGAATTAAACACCACAAAACTTGGTAAATTGTTTAATGCCATGAATGTAGAAATGGCAAGTGAAGAAGAACTTAAAACAATAACTACTGGTACCTTTGGTTCTCTTGGCCCTATTGGTATAAAAGCAAAAATAGTAGTAGATAATGAAGTTATGGAAATGAGTAATTTTGTAGTAGGTGCAAACATTACAGGTAAACATTATATAAATGTGAACTTAGATGATTTTTCTATTTATAAAAATGCTGATATTATAAATATTGAAAAAGGTGATGTTTGTCCAAAATGTGGTGGCAAAATTTACTTTAAAAAAGGTATTGAAGTAGGTAATTTATTTAACCTAGGAACTAAATACTCAAAAAGCCTTGGACTTACATACTTAAATGAAAATAAT
>CAYXTH010000037.1:0-9063 GCA_964468025.1 uncultured Muribaculaceae bacterium
ATTAAAAATAGTATATTTTTTAGAAAAAACAGTGTATAATTATCTTAGAACGGAGGAATAAAATGATATTAATTATTATTATTGTAATTTTGGTTATCTTAGCGCTTTATATTATGGGAACTTATAACAAGTTAGTAAACCTTAGAAACCAAGTAAAAGACGGATGGTCTGGTATTGAAGTATTATTAAAAAGGAGAAATGATTTAATTCCTAATTTAGTTGAAACTGTAAAAGGGTACGCTGCTCACGAAAAAGGTACTCTTGATGCGGTTATATCTGCTAGAAACATGGCAGTAAATGCTAAAGGAAAAAAAGAAGAAATGGAGGCATCAGGTGCTTTAACTGCGGCTCTTGGTAATTTATTTGCGGTTGCGGAAAGTTATCCTGATTTAAAAGCCAATACAAACTTTATGGATTTACAAAAAAATCTAAAAGATACTGAAGATAAAATTGCTTCTGCTAGAACAAATTATAACAATATGGTATTAAGCTATAAGAATAAGATAGAAATGTTTCCAAGTAATATTATTGCGGGAATGTTTAACTTTAAACCAGAAGAATTCTTTGAAGCCAAAGAAGAAGAAAAAGAATTACCAAAAGTTAGTTTTTAAAAGGTCTATTTGACTTTTTTTTATATATTAAATAATTATTTTTTTAAAAGATTTATTGACACGCATACAAATGTATAGTAAACTGAATTTGATTAAGGTTTATCTAATATAAACGTATTTAGTTTTTATAAGGAGTGGTAGGATGAAATGGAAAATAGGAAATATTGAAATAAAAAATCAAGTTGTACTTGCTCCAATGGCCGGTGCGTCTAATCCAGCATATATAAAAATATGTGAAGAGTTTGGACTGGGATATGCAATAACAGAATTAATAAGTGCGGAGGCAATTGTTAGAAATAATCAAAAAACGTTTGATATGTTAAAAGGAATAGAACAAATAAATATACCAGTAGCGGTTCAAATATTTGGATCAAATCCTGATGTGATGAGTAGAGCTAGTAAAATATTAGTATCTAAATTTAATATAAAAATAATTGATATTAATATGGGATGTCCTGTACCTAAAGTTGCAATTAAAAGTCAGGCAGGTAGTGCTTTATTAAAAGACCCTAAAAAAATATATGAATTAGTAAAAAGTGTTGTAGATTCAGTAGATGTACCTGTTACTGTTAAAATAAGAAGTGGATGGGACAGTAATAGTATAAACGCCAAAGAAGTATCTCATATGATAGAAAAAGCAGGAGCACGTGCAATTGCTATTCACGCAAGAACAAGAAGTCAAGGTTACAGTGGTAAGGCTAATTTAAATATAATTAAAGATGTAGTAAATACTGTAAATATACCAGTAATAGGTAATGGTGATATTAAAACACCATTTGATGCGAAAAATATGCTTGAAAAAACTGGATGTATGGCAGTAATGATAGGAAGAGCGGCACTTGGTAATCCTTTCCTTATTCAAAATACAGTAAGATATTTAGATGATAAAGAATTGCTAAATTATACAGCTAAAGATAAAATAAATATTATTAAAAAACATTTTAATTATTTATTAGAAACTAAAAATGAACATCTTGCTTTATTAGAAATGAGAACTAATATTTGTTATTATTTAAAAGGGATGAAAGATAGTTCAGTTATAAAAACGAAAGTATTTAAGTGTAGTAATAAAGAAGATTTTATAAATATTATAAATGACTATGAAAATTATTTTGATATTTGAAGTAAAAATGTTATAATAATTTTAGGAGCGTAGGGACTATGAAAGAAAAAAAAGAGCGTATTTTAAAAAATTGCAGGGATTTTATTTATGAAAAAGTTTTTAATAATACATATAATGCAGTAAATAGAATTTATACAAAGGATAAAATACAAAAAGATATAGATAAATATCTTGAAAATTTAATTACAAGAGGAGAGTTATTTTACGGTAGTAATTTTACTGATGACTTTGTTAAAGAAAAAACTGATGATGCTAGGGACTATTTAGTAAATGATTTATTTAGTTATGATTACGAAGAAAAATCAACAATGAAACAAAAAAAGTATGAAGTACCTGTAAAAAAAGAAACGTATGAAGATGTAGTGGAAGAACTTATAAATTGTGGTCTTAGTGAAGAAAAGGCTAATGAATTTATAAAAAATAATGTAAAAGATAGACAAATATTACAAGGAGCATTAGATTATTTTAATAAAGATGTGCCAAAAAAAGATGATAGCGGTATTGATAAAAATGCAACTATATATAAACAAACACCATCAGGTGATGGTAAAATACCTGTAAAAACGCAGGATGCAAGTAAGAGCCTATTAGAAAAATTTAAGGCAAAATGGGAAACGCCATCATTTAGAAAAAGAGTTATTATAACTGCGGGTGTTCTTGCGATAGGCGTAGTTGCGGCTTTAGTTAGTCCCGAACTACAAAGTTTTATTGCCCATTTTTTACCAGCTGATAATATGAATGTTGATAATGCAAATTTAATTGTAAATAATATGCAAGGAGTAGATACAAATACTATTACCGATGCTGTTACCAAATTAGATACATCTTCTTGGAATATGGAAGGCATTAATATTGCTGATAATGCAAAAGATGCTGCACTTGGTAATACTGATTTAAATGCTAATGAATGGTTTTCTAATAGACTTCAAGGGCTTTATGATACAAGTACTGGTAAAATGATAGATGCATCACAAACGGATTTACAAAATACTGATTTTGTAAAAACAATGCTTCAAAATGATAATATTGCGGCGGTATTTGGGGATGGTAAAATTGGTACATTAAATAATGTAGATGGTTTTGTAAATGGTGATACTGTTGAAAATTTAATAAATGCAAGGAGTAGATAAAATGTTTAAAGTAATAAATTTTATGGATGGTAATCAATGGTTTGTGATGGCGGAAACTATTTATAATGATGAAGTATATAAGTATTTAATAAAAATAGAAAATGATGAATTTAAAGATGAGTTTCTAGTGGTTAAATATACTACTGACAAGGATGGCGAATATGTTGAAAAAGTTACTGATCAAAAAACATTAGAAAATGTAATGCTTAAAATGATGCCAAATATAAAACCTATTATAGATAATAAAGATAAAATATTAGAACATTTAGATAAATAGATGTCTAATATTTTTTAAAATTTGTATTGTAATATACTAAAATATATTGTAATATATAGTTATAGATTAAAATGGTATGCAAGGTGGGTTTGAAATGGAACAGTTAGAAAACAAAATATTAGAATATTTAAATAAAAAAATGGATGTTTTTATGCTTAGAAAAAAATTAGGTCTTAAAGGTGAAGATGAAATATATTTTTTAAATGATGTTTTAAAAAGCCTTGAAGAAAAAGGTACTATATATAGAGATGAAAAAGGATTTTATCAAATTTTTGATATTGATGTACTAAAGAAAATACAAGGGGAATTATATGTATCAAGAAAAGGTAATGGGTATGTTACTATTAAAGATAAAAATGATAATGAATTTAATTATATGATATATAGGGAAAATTTAAATGGTGCTTTATCTGGTGATATAGTTGTTTTAAATGATTTTAGAAGCATGGAAAGAGGCTATATTCTTTCAAAAGTAGAAAAGATAGTAAAAAGAAATCACAATAAAGTTGTATTTGAATATTTTGGTAATGGGGTATTTATGCCTTATAATCAAAAAACAAAATTAACATTTTTAGTAGATAAAAAAGAGTGTGAAAATTATGTAGTGGGTGATAGAGTACTTGCGAGCATTGATGAAAATGTAGTTGGTAAAATAATGGATACACCAATTTTTAATGGTAAGATATTATTTTTAATTGGTCATAAAGATGACCCTAAAATTGATATTGAAACAATTGCTTATGACTATGGTTTTAGTACAAAGTTTACAAATGAAAGTTTAAAAGAACTTGAAAATATTCCAGTTAATGTAAGTGATGAAGAAAAGATTGGAAGAAAAGATTTAACTGATAAGCTTATTTTTACAATAGATGGAGCTGATACAAAAGATATAGATGATGCAATTAGCATTGAATATGATGGTGAAAATTATATATTAGGGGTTCATATTGCTAATGTATCACATTATGTAAAACCTAAAACTGCTTTATTTAATGAAGCAAAGATGCGTGGTACTAGTGCTTATTTAATTGATAGTGTAATACCAATGCTTCCACATAAATTATCAAATGGTATTTGCTCATTAAATCCAGGTGTGGAACGTTTAGCAATCTCTTGTATTATGAAAATAAATAAAGAGGGTAAAGTAATAGATTATGATATTTTTAAGAGTGTTATTAAATCTAAAAAACAAATGACCTATGATGATGTAAATAGTATTTTAAAAAAAGATGTTATACCAAATGGTTATGAAGAATTTGTCGCTGTTTTACGTATGATGGAAGATGTTTCTAAGTTAATATTAGAAAAAGCCAAAGAAAAACGGGGTAGTATTGATTTTGATGGTAAAGAAATAAAAATAAAAACTGATAAATATGGACAACCTATATCACTTACTAAAAGACATCAAGATAGTGCTGAAAAGATAATTGAAAACTTTATGCTTATGGCAAATGAAACGATCGCAACCCATTATTCTTATATGCAAGTTCCATTTGTATATAGAATTCATGAAAACCCTGATTTAGAAAAATTTACTGAAACAATGGAGTTTTTGAAAACCCAAGATTTTTATAATGATAAAAAAATAAATAGATTGCTTGAAAAAGTAAGTAATAAACAGTTACATTCATATGATATTGCAAATTTACTTAGAGATATAAAAGGTGAATCATATTATATGGTAGTATCTGATATGATTTTAAGAAGTATGAGTAAAGCCAGATATACAAAGAAAAATGAAGGACATTATGGACTTGCACTTGCTAACTATACTCATTTTACATCACCAATTAGAAGATTTCCTGATTTAATGGTTCATACTTTAATTGATGAATATGAAACTTACGAAAATATTTTGGAAATAGATGAGAAATTAGGGGCAATTTGTGAGCATGCTTCATATATGGAAAGAAAAGCTGACGATGCTGAAAGGGCTGCAAATGAATTAAAAATGGCTGAATATATGAATGGACACGTTGGAGAGATATATGAAGGTATAATTGTTTCTTGTAATCGTTTTGGACTTGTAATTATGCTTGATAATTTAGTAAAAGGACGAGCAAATTTTGAAGATATAATTGACGGTAAATATTATTTTAAAGAACAAAGTCACCAATTAGTAAGTGATGATCATAGAAAAAAATATAAAATAGGTGATAAAGTATTTGTAAAAATAAAAGATGTATCAGTTGCTTATAGAACAATTGATTTTCAAGTAAATAGAGAAAATAAATTTGAAAAGCCAAAAGTAAAAAAATATCACAAGTAAGAAAGGAAGAGTATAATGGAAGAAAATTTAAAACTATTATTAGACAAAATTGGTATGGAAAAAGACTATTTTAAAGATGGTAATTTAAATAAAATAGTATGTCATAGAGGTAGTTATACATTTATTATTCATTTAAAAAATGCTCTTCCAGTTGATGTTTATATAAAATTTAATGAATTACTTAAAAAATGTTTTAGTAAATATGCTGTAAATGTTAATTTTAATGTAGATACGTTAGATAAAATAGAAGAATATTATAAATATTTTTTAACTAAGTATAGTAAGGATTCTATTTTACTTAAAACATTTATAGACAGTGATATTGATATAAATAATAATACTCTCACAATTGTACTTGCAAATACGGCTGAAGAAATGAAATTTAATAGTATAAAAGATACTCTTTTAAATGATTTGAAAATAAGCGGTTTTAATGTAAATATAAATACTAAAATTGATAAAACAAAGTCAGAAGAAATTGCCTCTTTTATTGAAGAATATAAGAAAAAAGAAGTGCCTAAAAAGAAAGAAGTCATTTCTGATATTATTATGGGAAATGAAATAAAAGGTGTTATAACTGATATTAGTAATATAAACTTTGAAATGGATAATGTTACTGTTGAAGCAAAAGTATTTGGTAAAGATATATTTGAATCTTCTAAAAGTGATTTTAAAATTATTACTTTAAAAATATTTGATGGTACTGATAGTATGTACTGTAAAATTTTTTGTAAGGGGGCTAATGATTTTAATAAATATAATAAATATATTAAAGAAGGAAAATACTATAAAATAAAAGGTTATAGTAAAAATGATAAATATTCAAATGAAATTGTTTTAAATGCAAGAGATATTAATGTATCTGATAAAAAAGATATTGAGAGAACTGATGATGCTGAAACAAAAAGAGTTGAACTGCATGCTCATACAATGATGAGTCAAATGGATGGAGTTACTAGAATTGATTTAAAAAAACATTACTCATCCCTTATTGATACGGCAATTAAATGGGGACACAGTGCAGTTGCGGTAACTGATCATAATGGATGCCAAGCATTTCCTGTAGTTTATGAAATGGTAAAAGCATATAACAAAAAGGCAGAAAAGAAATTTAAACCTATATATGGTGCTGAACTTACTTTAATAGATGATTCTGTTGATATAGTTTTAAGGGGAACTGATGATGATTTATTAAAACAAACCTATGTTGTATTTGACTTTGAAACAACTGGATTTAATGCTGGTGGTGTGGATTCTATTATTGAAGTTGGAGCGGTTAAAATATGCAATGGAGAAATTATTGATAGATTTGATGAGTTAATTGATCCAGGAAGAAAGTTACCGGCTAAGATTACTGAACTTACTAATATAACTGATAAAATGCTTAAAGGAAAAGACAATGAAGAGACTGTTATTAAAAGATTTATCAAGTGGTATGGTGATCTTCCTATGGTTGCTCATAATGCTAAATTTGATGTTTCTTTCTTGAAAATGGCTTATCAAAAGTATAATTTAGGGGAATATACTAATACAGTTATAGATACCTTAGAACTTTCAAGAGCACTTGATACTAATTATGCAAGGCATAGTTTGTCTGCCCTTGTTAAAAGATATAATGTTCCTTGGGATGAAGATGCCCACCATAGGGCAGATTATGATGCCGAGGGTACGGCTCTTGTTTTACATAAGATGCTTCAAAAATTATCAGACAGAAATTTTGAAACAATAAATGATTTATCGAAACTAGTATCAAAAGATGAAATACACAAATATGGTAATAGTTATCATGTTAATTTACTTGTTAAAAATAGAGTAGGACTTAAAAATTTATTTAAAATAATATCGCTTGCGAATACTAAGTATTTATATAAAACACCTAGAATTTTAAGAAGTGAAATTGAAAAATATAGAGAAGGTTTGCTTGTAGGTAGCGGATGCTACGAAAGTGAAATATTTAGGCAAGCTAGTAGTAAGTCTGATGAAGAGCTTTCTAATTTAATTAATTTTTATGATTATGTGGAAGTACAGCCTGCTGATGTTTATGATCATTTAATTCAAACAAATAACTTTGGTAGTAAAGCAGAACTTATTTCACATATTAAAAAAATTATTAGAGTTACTAAGGAATCCGGAAAAATTATTGTCGCAACAGGAGATGTTCATCATTTAAATCCGGAAGATAAAATATATAGAGAAATTATTGTTAATCAAAAAGTACCTGGTGGTGGAAGACATCCGCTTTCTAAAAAAGATATTAAAGAAATACCATTTCAACATTTTAGAACTACAAATGAAATGCTTGATGATTTTAGTTTTCTTAGTAAAGAAGAGGCGTTTGAAATAGTTGTTACTAATACAAATAAAATAGCTGATATGATTGAGGATGTTGAAGTTATTATTGATACTGGTGGTGTTCCATTTGCCCCTAAGATTGATAATTGTACTGAAGATACTACTGATATGGTGTATGAAAAAGCAAAAGAAATATATGGTGATCCACTTCCTTATTTAATTGAAGAAAGGCTTGCAAGTGAACTTTATGGTGATGAACCTTTTAAGGTTATTAAAGAAATGACTAGTAAAGATGGTAAGAGTGAAGAAGAATATAATAAGGAAGTTTATGCTAAACTACACAAAGTGATGTGCAGTTATAAAGAAGGTGTTAAAAATCTATTTAGAGAATATGACAGTAATTTAACTGAAAAAGATATTGATGATAAATTAACTGGTATTATAGGTGCTAATTTTGATGTTATTTATTTAATTAGTCAAAAACTTGTTAAAAAGTCAAATGATGATGGTTATTTAGTTGGCTCTCGTGGTTCGGTTGGATCTTCTCTTGTCGCAACTATGATGGGAATTACTGAAGTTAATGCTTTGCCTCCACATTATGTTTGTCCTAAATGTAAACATTCTATTTTTGAAAAAGATGGTGTAAGTTTAGGCAGTAATTATGGTAGTGGTTATGATTTACCTGATTTAAATTGTCCAAACTGCGGTGAAAAAATGAATAAGGAAGGTCAAGATATGCCTTTTGCAACTTTCCTTGGTTTTCATGCAGATAAAGTACCTGATATTGATTTAAATTTTTCGGATTTGAATCAAGCGTCTGCTCATGAATATACTAAGGTATTATTTGGAGTTGATAATGTTTATAGAGCTGGTACTATTGGTACTGTGGCGGAAAAAACTGCTTATGGTTTTGTTAAAGGATATTGTGAAGATAAAGGGGTAATGATGCGTTCGGCAGAAGTTGAACGTTTAGCACTCGGATGTACTGGAGTTAAAAGGACAACGGGGCAACACCCTGGTGGTATTGTTGTTATACCAGACTATATGGATGTTTATGATTTTACGCCATATCAATTTCCTGCCGATGATGCTCAAAGTGAATGGCGAACAACCCATTTTGATTACCATGCAATTGATCAAGATGTATTAAAACTAGATATTTTAGGACATTCTGGACCAACTAAATTAAGACTTATTCAAGATTTAACAGGGGAGGATGTTACTAAAATTCCATTAGATGATAAAGATACAATGAAAATATTTTTATCGCCTGATGTTCTTGGAGTTACCAAAGAGCAAATAATGAATGATACTGGTACCCTTGGAATTCCTGAATTTGGTACTAATTTTACTATAAATAA
>CAYXTH010000038.1:0-9037 GCA_964468025.1 uncultured Muribaculaceae bacterium
ATTTGTTATACTGTTTATTGGGAACTTTTGTTTTCCAAAAGTACCGAATTTAAAAGCAGTAATTATATTGATATTGTTGAAAGTGGATTTGAGATATCAAATGATTCCACCATAAGTTAAGTAAGAAATAATTTAGATAATCCTTTGAAAATACTGACCTTATAGATTATATAATGTAATTGTTTTAAACTTCACTTAAAAAACACAATTGAAGAATATAATGTAAAAGGAGGTTTTATTATGACAATATTGGTAATAGATGATGAAATGCTTATTAGAGAAGTAATAAAAGAATATGGTACAAGAGATGGCTATGTTGTATTAGAAGCGGAAAATGGTTTTCAAGGCCTTAGTATTATAGATAAAAATCATGTTGATTTAATTATTTTAGATATAATGATGCCACAAATGGATGGGTTTGAGTTTATAAAAAAACTTAATAAAAATATACCTGTAATTATGTTATCGGCAAGAAATGAAGAGTATGATAAGCTAACTGGTTTTGAGTTAAATGCGGATGATTATGTAACTAAACCATTTAGTCCAAAGGAATTAATGGCAAGGGTAAAGGCAGTATTAAAAAGAAGTAAGAAAATTGCAGGGGATATATTTATTTATGATGATTTAAAAATAGATTTTAAAGCACATAGTGTATTTATAGAAAATAAGGAACTTTCTTTAACACCAAAAGAGTATGAAATATTATGTTATTTTATAGAAAATGAAAATATTGCTTTATCTAGGGAAATGCTTTTAAATAAAATATGGGGTTATGATTTTTATGGTGATGATAGGACTGTTGATACTCATATAAAAATGCTTAGAAATAATCTTGATAAATATAGAGATTTAATAGTAACTGTTAGGGGAGTAGGTTATAAATTTGTCTTACCTAAAAAACAAGATTAAAAAAAATAGTTTTGTTACTAATATATGGTTATTTCTAATAATATTTTCTTTTTTAATTTTATTGTTTTTATGGTTATTTCAAACACTTTTTTTTGATAGTTACTATAAACACTATAAAATAAAATCACTTAATGCGGCCGCTGTGGAACTTTTAAAAGATTATAAAAACAATTTAAAAAATGTTGATAATATTGCTATTAAAAATGATGTTTGTGCAGAAATTTATAATGAAAAAACTGGTAAGTATAAGGTATCATATTTTAATCAAGGGTGTATGGAATTTGGCAATAAAAATTTTGAAATAAAAAAAGACTTTATAAAAAGTGGTCTTAATGAAAAAAGTTATAATTTAGTAAATACAAGATTTAATAATAATACTTTAATTTATGCATTGAAATTAGATGATAATACGTATGCGTTTGTAAATGCCTCTTTATCGCCAGTAGACTCTACTGTAAATATATTAAAAAGTCAACTTATTTATGTATCCATTATTGTACTAATATTATCATTTATTGTGGGCTATTTTATATCAAAAAAATTATCTAATCCAATTAGGAAAATAAATGAGGACGCTAAAAAAATGGCTAAGGGGGATTATAATTTTAAATTTATCGCAACGGAAGATATTTATGAGGTAAATGAACTTGTTGATACATTAAATTATGCCAAAGATGAACTTGCAAAAACTGATGAACTTAAAAGAGATTTAATGGCTAATGTTAGTCACGATTTAAGAACTCCACTTACTATGATAAAAGCATATGCAGAAATGGTTAGAGATTTAACTTATGATGATAAAGAAAAAAGAGAAAAAAATTTGAATATAATTATAGATGAAACTGATAGACTTAATATGCTTGTGAATGATATTCTTGATTTATCTTCTTTGCAAGCGAGTACCAATTTAGAATGTACAAAGTTTAATTTAATTGAACTTATTAAACAAATAATAAATAGATTTCAAATACTTACTGATAAAGAAAATTATAAGTTTAATTTTACATATCCAAGTGAAACTATTATAGTGAATGCAGATAAAAAGCGAATTTATCAAGTTATTTATAATTTAATAAATAATGCGATAAATTATACCGGTGAAGATAAAAATATTTATATTGATGTTGTTGATAAAAAAGATGTGTATGAAATTAAAATAAAAGATACTGGTAAAGGTATTTCTTATGATGAATTAAGTCATATTTGGGATAAATATTATCATAATAAGAAAAAACATAAAAGAAATGAATATGGTACAGGTTTGGGACTTTCTATTGTAAAAAATATACTACAAAATCATAATTTTAAATATGGTGTTAGTTCATCTAAAAAAGGTACGACATTTTATTTTGAAATTGAAAAACTGTGATATAATAGTTATGGAGTTGGTAAAATGCTTTACTTATTTTATACTGATAAAAGATTTTTGATAGATAAAGAGATTAAAAAAATAACAAAAGATATTAGTGATATAGAGATTACAAAATATGATGGAAGTGCTGATATAAAAACAATTATTGATGACGCCAGTACTATGTCCATGTTTTCCGATAAAAAAACCATAATTGTTGATAATGCGGTTATGTTTAATTCTAAGGGTGAGTACAAAGAACTTGCAAGGTATTTAGAAAATTATAATCCAAATACTACTTTAATTTTTATAGTAAATGATGTTAAGGTTGATAATAGAAAAAAAATAACTAAGTTGATTAAGAAAAACGGAGTTATAAAAGATTTTAGTGAGAATTATAATCCAAATGCTTATGTAAAAAGCCTTTTAAATGGCTATAATATATTACCAAGAACAATAGAGTTATTTATATCAAGAGTTGGAAATAATTTATTAACTCTTGAAAATGAGGTTAATAAGATTATTTTATATAAAGAAAACGATAAAAACATAACTGATGATGATATTATTTCACTTACTGTTAAAACATCATTTGAAGATATTTTTAAACTAATTGATTATATTGTAAGTGGCAATAAAGAAAAATCTTTGGAAGTATATAATGAAATGAAAATATTAGGAGAAGATGACATTAAAATTATTATTATGCTTGCGGGTCAATTTAGAATTTTATATCAAACAAAAATACTTTTAAAAAAAGGCCTCGGAGAAAAGGGAATAACAGATGTACTTAAAATTCACCCTTACAGGGTAAAACTGGCCGTGGGTAAATGCCGAAAGTTTAGTGAAAATACTCTTTTAAAATATATATCTGATCTTGCGGACATTGATTATAAAATTAAAAGTGGTTTAATAAATAAAGATTATGCGTTTCCTATGTTTATACTTAAAAATTAGATGTAAGATGAAAACATTTTTAAAAAGTAAATAATAGATAAGCTTAAAAAAGATTTTACTTAAATTAAAAATGCTGAAAATTATTTTTGTTCAGCATTTCTTTTTTCTATTTTATCTAAAACTCTCGATAAGGCATTTTCGTATTTACTACTATTTTTAGGTATATAATATTTTCTATTTTTTATTTCATCGGGTAAATATTGCTGTTTTACATAACTACCTTTAAAACTATGTGGGTATTTATAATCTTTTGAATGATTTTTAATATGGTTAGGAACTTTACCTACATTTCCCATATAAATATCATTCATTGCTTTATCAATAGCCATTTCTGCAGTATTAGATTTAGGAGATAAAGCCATTTCAATAACAATTTCACTTAAAGGTATTCGTGCTTCTGGAAGCCCAAGTCTTTCACAAGCCTTAATAGCCGCATATACTTTTGGTCCAATACTAGGGTTCGCAAGACCTATATCTTCATAAGCGATAACCGATAATCTTCTAAAAATAATGTCTAAATCATCTGCTACTAAAAGTCGTGCTAAATAATGAAGAGAAGCATTAACATCACTACCTCTAATAGATTTTTGAAAAGCACTAATCACATCATAATAACCATCACTATTTTTATCAATATACACATTTGGTTTGTTGTTTATTTTTTTAAGTTCATCAAGAGTTACATTAAAATCATCTGAACTATAATATGCAATTTCCAATGTATTATAAGCATACCTTAAATCCCCAGAGGCAATAGATGCAATATAAGAAATAGAACTATCATCTATTTTAATATTATCTAAATAACTAGTCGCATTTTTTAATGCGTTTTTGATATCATTTTCACTTAATGATTTAAGTTCAAACAATTGACATCTACTTCTAATTGCGGGGTTAATAGAATGGTATGGATTAGATGTTGTCATACCAATTAAAGTGATAGTACCATTTTCCAAATAAGGCAATAATAAGTCTTGTTTATCTTTGTTAAGCCTATGAATTTCATCCATAATAAGTACAAAATTATTTTTACTTTTTGCAGTATATATAACTTCATCAAAATCTTTTTTACTATTTATAACCGCATTTAAAAATGCATAATCAAGACCAAGTTCATTTACCAAAGTATATGCGAGAGTAGTTTTACCAGTACCAGGTGAACCGTATAAAATCATTGAAAATAGCCTTTTGTTTTTAACTAAATTAGTTATAACTTTACCATCTCCAACTAAATGTTTTTGACCAATTATTTTATCAAGTGTATTTGGTCTTATTAAATCCGCAAGTGGTTTCATAACATCAACTCCGTAAATATTATATCACAAAGTTGTTTTTTTCTTAAATATTTGGTAAAATTATGTAGGAGGAATTATGGGGAAAAAAATAAAAGTTTATAAATTAACAGATGAATTTAAATCAAAATTAGATGAGTTTAGTCAGTATTTATTACTAGAAAAAAAATACAGTGAAAATACTAAAAACTCTTATATTGAAGATTTAAAAAACTTTGGCCAATATTTTAAGTTGGCAAGCATAAAACAAATAAATAAACAAGATATTGATAACTATATAAATGATTTAAGTAAAAACGTATCACCTAAAAGTTTATCAAGGCATATTAGTTGTTTAAAAACATTTTATAAATATTTATTAATTGATGGCTTTATAAAAGAAAACCCTGCTTGTCATTTAAAAAGTCCAAGAATGAATAAAGCGCTTCCAAAAGTATTGTCAGAAGAAGAGGTTATTAAACTATTAGATGTACCACTTACTGATGATTATAGTTATAGAAATAAAGCAATGTTAGAACTTATGTATAGTAGTGGTCTTAGAGTTAGTGAGTTAATAAATTTAAAAGTAAATGATATTGACTTATCAATGAACTTAGTTCGTATTTTTGGAAAAGGCAGTAAAGAAAGAATAGTGCCAATTGGAGATTATGCCTCAAATGCCCTTTTTGAATATATAAATTATCATAGAGGCAATTTAATAAAAAAAACTACCGATTATTTATTTTTAAACAGTAGAGGAACAGCTATGACAAGGCAAGCATTTTTTAAAATAATTAAAAAGCGGAAAATAGAAAGCGATATTAAAACTGATGTATCTCCACACGTTTTAAGACATTCATTTGCGAGTCATCTTCTTAAATATGGAGCCGATTTACGGACTATTGGAGAATTACTTGGCCACGCCGATGTGTCTTCAACACAAATATATACCCATATTTCAAATGAAAAATTAAAAGAAAATTATAAAGAAAGTCATCCACACGGAAAGTAGGTAAGATTATGAATGAATTTATGAAACAGGCATATGAAGCGTCAATGGTTAATGCTTATGATAATTTTAAAGCCGGAGGACCTTTTGGGGCAGTTATTGTAAAAGATGATAAGGTTATTGCGACAGCTAATAATACCGTACTTTTATCACACGACCCAACAGCACACGCGGAGATAAATGTTATTAGAAAGGCAACTTCCATATTGCATACTCACGATTTATCTGGATGTGTGCTTTATACTAGTTGTTACCCTTGTCCAATGTGTATGGGGGCAATTATTTGGGCTAATATAGAAAAAGTATATTATGGTAATACCAAGGAAGATGCGGCGGAAATTGGTTTTCGCGATGATATGATATATGAAACTATAAAAAAAGTAAATGTAAAGAAAAATTTTGAACATTTAAAGCTTAAACAAATTGATAGAGAAGAAACAATAAAGGCATTTGAAGAATTTAAAAAATTAAATGGGAAAATGTACTAGGAGGTGTTTATGAAAAATATTATTTTAACAGGTGATAGACCAACAGGTAAATTACATTTAGGTCATTATGTTGGCTCCTTAAAACAGCGAGTAGAACTTCAAAATAAAGGTGATTATGATGAAATGTATGTTATGATTGCCGATGCACAGGCACTTACTGATAATGCTGATAATCCGGAAAAAATAAGGGAAAATATTATTGAGGTTGCTCTTGACTATTTGTCAGTAGGACTTGATCCAAATAAAATAACTATATTTATACAGTCTGCGGTGCCACAACTTACTGAACTTACTTTTTATTATATGAATTTAGTTACTTTATCGAGATTAGAAAGAAATCCTACTGTTAAAAATGAAATTAAACAAAAGGGTTTTGGTAATAGTATTCCTATGGGCTTTTTAACTTATCCAGTTAGCCAAACATCTGATATAACTGCTTTTAAAGCAAATATTGTACCTGTAGGAGATGATCAACTTCCAATGCTTGAACAGTCTAGGGAAATAGTACGATCTTTTAATAATATTTATGGTAATGTTTTAGTAGAACCAAATGCTCTTTTAGCAAATAACAAGGTATGTATGCGACTTCCTGGAACTGATGGAAAGGCTAAAATGAGTAAATCTATTGGTAACTGTATTTATTTATCTGATACAAAAGAAGTGGTTGAAAAAAAAGTTATGGGAATGTTTACTGATCCTAATCATTTAAAAGTAGAAGATAAAGGTAGTACTGAAAACAATCCTGTATTTACTTATTTAGAGGCTTTTGCTGAGGATAAGCATTTTGAAAAGTATTTACCGGAATATAAAAATTTAGATGAAATGGAAGATCATTATCGCAAAGGTGGCCTTGGTGATATGAAAGTTAAAAGGTTTTTAAATAATGTTTTAAATGATATATTGGAGCCTATTCGCGAAAAAAGACATTTTTATGAAAATAAAATTAAAGATGTATATGATATTCTTGAAAAAGGAAGCGTTAAGGCAAAAAATAAAGCCAACGAAACTTTAATGGAAGTTAAAAATGCGATGAAAATAAATTATTTTGAAGATGATGCTTTAATAAATTCACATATTGAAAAATACAAAGAAACTACCAAATAATGGTAGTTTCTTTATTTTATTACTTGATATTTTGTTATATAATAGTTATCACCAGTTTTTTTGAATGTATACCTATATTGTGGTTTAAAGTTTTTAGCCTTATCTTTATTGTTATTAAAATAATTTATGGCACCTGTTTCATCATAGTTTTCACCATCAAAAAATTGTTCATAGTCTTTTAATACATTTTTATATGTTCCATCACTATAAAATTGTCCTATGGATGCATCTTCTATATTACCCTCATATATTTTGGCAACATCTACAATGTAAGTATTATTTTCTTTTATAATATTTGTAACGGTTTTAGAAAGTGCTTCTATAAGGTATTCATTGTGAGAGTGTTCATTGGCTGTTACATATTCCTGCTTATCTTTATCATATGAATATATTGTTTTATTGTCTACCTTACAAATAATATCAGGGTACTGACTAGGAGTAACATTATAAACAGTTTTAAAATAATCATCTACAATAGATTTTGGAATACTTGGTATTTCGGATGTACCATTTTGTGATAAAGAATATTTCATCGCATTTAATTGTTCATTTGTAGGTATTGTACTTATTACAATATCAGTACCATATAAATCTAATATATCAATTTTGTAATTATCTATTATATTAAGTAATGTACTTGATATATTAGAAAAGTCTTCTTTTTGTTCAGTTACTTTGTTTTCAATAGTTTTCTTTTCAGTTTTTTCTTCCTTAGTTAATACTAAAAATAAAAGCACTCCGGATAAAATAAGGATAATAATTAATAATATACCTACCAAAATATCTTTTTTCTTTTCTTTTCTCATAATAATCCTCCTTATGCTTTAAGTATATCATATTTTTTAACAAATAATTTAAAAAAATAACATTTTACTATTTATCGTAGAAAATAATTTAAAAGGAGAGTATTATAAAAAATTAAATGAGGCATAGGTTAATAGTAATTATAGTCCATTTATGAAGTTTTGCCAGAAAGAGCAACAAAAATATTTTGAAAATATAAAAACATTTATTTATACAAAGGAAGAACTTGAAAACCTTGATAAATAATATTTATATAGGAAAGTGATGGTACTTTCCTTTTTAATATTTAATATACTTGAAGTAAGGAAGTGATTAAAAATGAGTAATATATTACTAGCGTTTGTTTTAACCTTTTTAGCTGGTATTTCAACCCTAATAGGGACTATTTTTATTTTTTATAAGGGCAATATAAATAAATTAGTAATGTGTACTATTGCGTTTGCATCAGGTGTTATGTTTTGCGTATCTATTATAGATTTAATGCCCGAATCATTTATTTTAATAGGAAAAGCAAATTCAAAAACAATTGCTTTTCTAATTATGCTTGTATATATTATACTTGGTTTTTTAATATCTAGTTTTATAGATAAAGTAGTACCAGAAAAAGCAAATGTTAATGATAAAAAACTATATAAAGTTGGTGTGTTTTCAATGTTAGCAATTATTATTCATAATGTACCAGAGGGAATCGCAACTTTTTTATCCTCGGCATCAAATCTTAGTTTAGGCCTTTCTTTAACTTTTGCCCTTGCTCTTCATAATATTCCAGAAGGAATAAGTATTGCAGTTCCTATATATAGCTCGACAGGTAGCAAAAAAAAAGCAATCTTTTATACCGCTATTTCCACTCTCGCTGAACCTTTTGGTGCTTTAATTGCTTATCTTTTTTTCGCACCTATCATTACTGATAATATTATGGGATGTACATTAGCGATTATTTTAGGTATTATGGCTCATATATCAATGTGTAAACTACTGCCAGCGTCACTTAGTTATAAAAAGGGTAATTTAAGTTTATTATATTTTATATTTGGTTTTGTGTTTATGATTATTAGTTTATTATTTATAAAATAATATTACTGGGTTATAATGTAGATAATAGACCTTTTGTAAAATATCGTATAACAGATACTGATAGTAATAA
>CAYXTH010000039.1:0-8686 GCA_964468025.1 uncultured Muribaculaceae bacterium
AAAATTACAAATATAATTATTATAACATACGGCATCAATTCTTTTACTAAGTTCTTTTTTTCTTCCATATAAATCCACCTTTTAAAAAATAAGGCTTTTGACCTTATCTTCCTTCTTTTATTTTTACTTGGCCTTTTAAGTTACGTAAGTAATTTAATTTAGCTCTTCTAACGTGGCCTTTCCTTACAACAACGATGCTGTCAATTTTTGGTGAACTAAATGGGAATATTCTTTCAACTCCAACTCCACCAGATTTTTTTCTAACTGTGAAAGTTTTTCCTACTCCACCACCGTTAATTGACATTACATAACCTTCAAAAGCTTGAATTCTTTCTCTTTTACCTTCAATAATTTTGTAGTTTACTCTTACAGTATCTCCCACTTTGAATTCAGGTAAATCAGTTCTAATTTGACTTTTAGTAATTTTGTCAACTAAATTCATATGTATCTCTCCTTTACTTAAAATCTATGGTCATACATTCAAAAATTAAAGAAATCTGTTATACTTTATAAATAATAAAGTTTTGCATCGGACCACGACATATTAAATTCTACCATATTTTAAAAATATTTTCAAGTATATAATATATTATATTTTAATATTATGTAATATGAAAAATGTTTTTATTAAATCAGTTATTTTATTAATTATTGGTGGTTTTATCTCTAAAATAGCAAGTATGATTAAAAAAATCATTTTAGCCCGTTATCTTGGCACCGAGGGAATGGGAGTTGTTTCACTTGTTATGCCATCATTTGTATTATTTATGACACTTGCCCAACTAGGTCTTCCTACTGCGGTTAGCAAATTAGTTGCGGAAGATACTAAAAACAATAAAAATTTAGTATTTTCAAGTGCAGTTATTGCTTTAATATTTAATATTATAGTTATGATGTTTGTAATATTTTCTTCTAAATTTATTGCCTGCACCCTGCTTAATGAGCCAAGATGTACACTTGCGATTGTTGCAATAGGGCTCGTTATTCCTTTTGTAAGTGTTTCAAGTATTTTAAGAGGTTATTTTTTTGGTAAACAAAAGATGTTTCCGCACGTATTATCGTGCTCGCTTGAAGATATTATTAGACTAACCATACTGATATTAGGCCTTCCTTATTTTTTAAATATATCTCTTGAGGCTGCCGTCGCATACACTATTTTAGTAAATATGGCTAGTGAATTTACATCAATATTAGTTTTATTTTTATTTTTACCAAAAGGTTTTAAACTTAGCAAAGAAGATTTTTATATAAATAAAAAAAACGCCAAAGAAACTTTTGCGATAGGTATTCCAACAACTACAGGAAGACTTATAGGCTCTTTTGGTAGTTTTTTAGAACCTATTATTTTAACATTTGTTTTAATTAAATGTGGCTACTCTAATTCTTATATAGTAAATGAATATGGTATTTTAAATGGTTTTATTATGCCTTTAATTATGCTTCCATCATTTTTTACAATGGCAATTAGCCAGGCTTTAATTCCAAATATTAGTAAATCATATAGTAGAGGCAATAAAATATATGTTAAAAAAAGAATTTATCTTGCAATTATTCTTTCTTTAATGGTTGGACTACCTGTAACATTTATATTTATTTTTATACCAGAGATTCCTTTAAAATTTATTTATAATACTACCGTTGGTATTAGTTATATTAAAGTTTTAGCCCCTCTATTTATATTTCACTATATTCAAAATCCATTAAACTCTGCCTTACAAGCAATGGGAAAGGCAAAAGATGCGATGAATGGTACGCTACAAGGTACTATTATTAGACTTACAATTATATTTGTATTTTCTTATTTAAACATTGGTCTTTGGAGTTTAGTTATTGCAAGTGGTATAAGTGTTATATATATTACTATTCATCAATATTTAAAAATTAAAAAAGCACTTGACTAGTATATTACAAAAAAGGCAGTATTTTTTATACTATCTTTATAAATTTTAAAACTATCTGAGTCTTTCAATCCTGTCTATGGAAAGGCCAGTTAATCTTACTAATTAAATCAAAGGGCATTTTCTCTTTTAGCATAGCCTTAGCTGTTTCATTTAATTTTGAACCACCACATGCTTCGCCTTTTTCAAATTTTGTATCCTTTTTTATGCCAATTTTGAAAATTAGTATAAATTTAACTTTTTTCAAAAAATATATAATTTTTAACATTATAAAGTAAATTTCTAGCAAATAAAAAATAGACACTATCATTGTGCCTATAACAATATGATTTATATAAATTGTTTAAACATTTTATTTGGCGTCCAAGAGGAGAATTGAACTCCTATCATCCCTTTCGGAGAGGAATATTTTATCCATTAAACTACTCGGACAAAAGTCTATATTGAATTTATAGCCTTTTTAATTATATCTATAGATTTTTGTAATTTTTTTTCTTCATTCTTGCTAAGTTCTAAAAATATTCTTTGTTTAATGCCATCTTTTCCTATTACACAAGGAGTACTTATATATACTCTATTTGTTTTATCATAATTTGATACTGGTATTATTGCATCTTCATCGTTTAAAATAGCCGTTGTAATTCTAACTAATGCCATTGCAATACCATAATAAGTAGCACCTTTTTTCTTAATTATTTCATAACCCGCATTTTTTGTTTTATCTGCTAGTTCTTCCATTTCTTCCTTGCTTAAAAATTCATTTATATTTTGATTAGCGATATTAGCCTTACTCCAACAAGGAAATTCAGAGTTTCCGTGTTCTCCAATTACATAGGCATGAATACTTTTAGGATTTATATCTAACTTTTCACTAATTAAATATTTTAACCTTGATGTATCTAAACTAGTACCAGAGCCAATAACTTTACTACTTGGTAAATTAGAATACTTATAAGCCAAATAACTCATCACATCAAGTGGATTGCTTGCGATTAAAAGCACACCATTAAACTTTGTTTTGTTTATATTTTCAAATATATCTTTATATATAACATTTGCTTTTTTTAAGTCATTAAGTCTATCACTGCCAATATTGCTTTGACTTACTCCCGCAGTAATACAAATTATATCAGCATCATCACAGTCACTATAATCACCTACTTTTAATTTAATATTGCTTGGTATATAGTTTAGAGTATGACATAAGTCCATTTTCTCGCCATCTAGTTTTTCAGTGTCTTTATCTATCATAACAATTTCCGTGGAATTTTTACCATTTACCAAGGCAAATATATATGCCATACCTACTTTACCACAACCAATTACAACTATTTTATTCATTTTTATCACCCTTTTATCTTTTTTTCATAAATCTTAATAAGTGGTTTTATTAACTCATCTTCCGAATAATTTTCATAAGCATATTTATGTATCTCATTTCTATCAAAAGAAACTTCTTCATCTAAAACCTTTGTAATCTTACCTGCAAGTTCCTTATAATCTTCTGGCTTAAACACCATACCAACCCTATCATTTATTATTTCTGGAATACCACCTTGATTAGTACCAATTACAGGAGTTCCACAAGCAAGTGCCTCTATAACTACTAGTCCAAACGCTTCATTTCTAGATGGTACTAATGATACATCAGCAATATTATAAATTTTTCTTAATTCTTCATGAGATCTGTTACCTAGAAAAACAATATTTTTTAGATTTAAAGAATCCGCAAGTTTTTTCATATCCTCAAATAATTCACCATTACCACAAAGAAGTGTTATAACATTATCATTTTGATAAATATTCATTGCTTTTAAAAGTAAATCTATGCCTTTAAACTTAGTAAACTTACCCGCAAAACTAACTACTTTCTTATATTCTTTATCAATACCAAGAGATTTTAAAACCTCTTTTTTATTTACATTTTCCATATAAAATATATCAGGATCATAACCATTTTTAATAAGAACTAATTTATCTTTTACATCCTTAAAAGTTTCTATTACTGATTTTTGACTATCTTCTGAAATAGTTACAATTTTATAGGCTTTATTTACTGCAGTAATTGCTTCTTTTCTAAATCTAGGTTCATTTTTATAACCAATTAAATCCGTACCATGTGCGGTTATAACAAGAGGTAAATCAAATTTTGAAGATACATATGCTAAAAGCCAAATATGGGATGCATGTATAACATCTGGCTTAAAAGTTTCTATTTCTTCTTTAATTGCTTTTTCAAAAGCACTTTCATACATTTTAATTTCTTCCTCAGTTAAATCATAAAATGTAATTTGACTCCTAGGATGTGTTGTAAAGCAAGGGAAATTAAAAGGTAAGGCATCTTTTGTAATTCCATTAAAATAAACAGGATGAATTAAACTATCATTTATTATTTCATTTTCGGGAACAATTATTTTTACTTCATGACCTTTTTTTATAAGTGCTGAAGCAATAGTAGAATTATATACCCCACTACCTGATCCAGTAAGAGGAAAGTGGTTTATCAAAAGTATTCGCATAATATCTCTCCTAATCAATATTTTTTTCTTTTAAATAATTTTTTATTTTTTCTAATAATAATATAATAACTCCACCTAGTATAAAGAATAATAAACTAAATGTACTCATACTAAGGGGTTCTTTTGGTAAATCTAAAGTAGTAGGACCCATAACAATTGCATATAAAGATCCTATCATTAAACCAATAATTAAATAAATTGTCTGGCTTCTATATTTTTCAAGAGCCTTTTTTATACTTTTAATGACAAGTGCTATTCCTGTAATTACTCCCAAACCAAATATTATTAAAATTGGCAAGACACTTAAATCAAAATGCAGGAATTTTTTTATTGAAGAAATTATTGGCATATATAATCCAAAAATTAAAAGTAACGTTGAACCTGATATACCAGGAAGTACCATTGCACTAATTGCAATCATTGCACATACAAACACATATATAATAAGGCCAAAATTTAAATTAGATATGTTTACATTATTACCCCCTGAAATAGGATTAAAATATGTTATTAACACAACTACAATAATTCCCATTAGTAAAAATATAATATTTTTATATTTTCCTTTTATATTATCTTTTTCTTCTTTTATAATTGTTGGTATTGAAAATATAATAAATCCTAAAAATACCGAACTTATACTATATATATTTTTATCAAATATACTAGTTAAAATTAAAACCGCACCTATCATTCCAATAATCCATCCAAGTCCTAATTTAACAAGAAATACTAAGGCTTCTTTTTTTTCTTTCTTTTTACCAAATATTATATTATTAAGTGAATTTATAAATTTATCGTAAAACCCTAATATAAAAGCAATAGTTCCTCCACTTACTCCTGGAACACTATCTGCAAGGGCCATACAAAACCCTCTAAAACCGTTTATTAAATAACTCATTTTCTTTCCCTCCATCATAACAATTATATCTTTTTTTTTATATTTAAGCAAGGGAAATTTTCAAAGAAAAAACTAGCATATAATATACTAGTTTTACTACATCATATTCTCTAACTTATCTTTCACAGTTTTTACACCATTTGTGGCTGTTTCTTTCATTTTTTTCATAACGGGTTTATTATACTTTTGATACATAATTACCGCCGTACCACCAGCAGCCATCATTAAGACATCTCTTATGTTCATTTCATCACCTCTTGCTAGAAAATTTGATGGTATGCTTTCACATACATTCTTATATTATCCATTATTTTCTATTTTATACTTTAAATTTTCTAAAAGGTTTGTTCTTCTTTTATTTTCATTACTGTTATAAACACATTTTACAAAAGCTTCTTCTTGTCCTATTAAAATAAGTTTTCTTTTTGCCCGTGTTACCGCAGTATAAATTAATTTTTTATAAAGCATTCTTTGATAAGCATTTACAATAGGAATAATAACAAGTTCAAATTCACTACCTTGACTTTTATGAATACTAATAATAAAACCATGTTTAATTTTATTCAAATCTTTTGGTGTATATTTAACTACTGATGAATCAAATTCAACATAAACTTCATTTTTACCACTAGCACTTTCATTTGCGTATTTTATAAATTTAATAACACCAATATCACCATTATATATATTTTCATCAGGGTTATTTACTAATTGTAAAACTTTGTCATTTTCTCTATATATAACATCACCATGTTTTATTTCTTTTTTGTTTTTACTTTTTGGATTAAAAACATCTTGTAACGTAATATTTAATAAATCAATACCATTTTCTCCCTTGTACATAGGTGCAAGTATTTGAACTCTTTTATAGTCATAGCCTTTTTTAATAATTTGTTTACATAGTTTTTTTAAATTTTGTTTTAAATTTTCAGGACTTGTTTGTAAAAAAGTATAGTCACTTTTAGTTTCTCTATAATTTTCACTTAAACATCCATCTCTTATTTCAGAGGCAAGGGTATTTATATATGAATTTTCATCTTGCCTATATAATTGATTTAAATACACAGTATCTATCACATCACTGTCAATTAAGTCTTTTAAAACTTGTCCTGGGCCAACACTAGGTAGTTGGTTATAATCCCCTACTAATATAAGCTTTATATTACTTGTTAAACCTTTTAATAAGTTATCAAACAAACAAACATCTATCATACTTGCTTCATCAACTATAATTAGCTTGCTAAAATCTTTGTTATGTTCATTTACTTGAAATTCATCGGTTTCCTTATTCCACTTTAAAAACCTATGAATAGTCGAAGCAGGAAGCCCTGTTGACTGACTCATTCTTTTACTTGCACGCCCTGTAGGTGCTAAAAGAGCAAGCTTATCAATAAACTCTTTATTATCATAATCGTGCATTGTTTTATATATTTTGCATATTGCTTTTATAATAGTAGTTTTACCAGTACCAGGACCACCTGTAATAATTAAAATATTATTGTTAATAGCCTTAGTAATTGCTTTTCTTTGATCACTATTGTATATTATTTTGTTTTCTTTTTCTAAATAGTCAATTACATCTTCTACTTTATCATTGTAAGTAGATTTTCTCGCTAAAGAATATAGTTTGTTTGAAATATTTTTTTCTGCATCATATATATTTTTTAAAAAATATTTTTCTTCTTCTACTACTATTTCATCATCGTTTATTAACTCATCAAATACAGTATCATCTATTTCTACATTTATATGTTTATATACATTATAAACAATATCATCTTTATTTAAATAAGTATTTCCTGTTTTAAAGGTAAGTTCATTCATAATATATATTACTGCTGGTTTTAATCTTCTAATATCATTTTTTTCATATGAAGCAATATTATCTATTTTAGGAAAAGATATTTCTTTTACATTAGTAAATGTATATATGTTATTTTCTAAAATGTTTAAAGTGTTTTCTTTGTATTCATTATAAATAATTACCGCATCTTTCATAGTAAAACCTAAATCAGTAAGTTTTACCATTATTTCATGACTACCATTATATTTAATTAAAGTATCGTATATTAAATCAATTTTCTTTTTAGTCATTTTTGGTACTAAGTTTAAACAAGTTTTATCATTTATTATTTCATCTAAAGCATTTTCACCAAGTATTTCTACAATACTACTGGCTTGTTTTTCCCCTATTCCTGGAAATAAATTACTAGATAAAAAAACTATTACTCCATCTTTACCAGTAGGTTTTTCTTTTTCATAACTTTCTACATTAAACTGAATACCATATCTAGGATGATTTACAAGACTACCATGAAAAATATATTCTTCTTCAGCATTTAATTCTAAAAAATTACCAGTAAATGTTATTGTTTTATTTACATCAATTTTTCCATCAGTTTCAGTTACTCTAAATAAACCTATTACAAATCCATTTGATTCAAATATACTTTTTTTATATTTTCCTTTTATATACATTTATAACCACCATTGTTATTATACACTATATATTTAAAAAATGGAAATTATTTATACCAATTCATATTTTCTTTCGATTATTCTATTGTCACTGCAATACTTTATTACATACTTATTTTCTCTTTTACATATTATTATACCAACAGTTTTATTATCATCTATTTCCTTTACATTTTTATCAATATAATTCATATATTTTTGTATTTGGTCAGTATGATTAGAATTTAAGTCAGTTACCTTTAATTCAATAACTACAAAACATTTATATTTAAAATTATATAATAATAAATCAATATAATTATACCTATCACCAATTTTTATTTTATATTCATTATCTATAAAGCAAAAGCCTGTACCTAATTTTTTTAAAAAAGTTGATATATCTTCTAATATAAGTTTTTGTAATACTTTTTCCGATATTTCTAAATAATTATTACTATTTTTAATTAGTATAGGATTTTTTACAAAATCAGTAGCTATTGTTTTTTTATTATGAAAAATTTTCCTTTTAGTTTCTTCATCTAATCTTTTGTATTCGTTTGATTTTATTTTTTCTCTTAATTGCCTTACTGACAAATTATATTCAAGTGTCAACTGAATATAATAATTTATTTCTTCTTCATTTTTAGTTGATAATAATTCAGTATAATGACTCCAAGCCAATTTGGTTGACAGTGGCGACCGTTTTGAACTTATATATTTAAAAATTTAGACTCTTCTAAATTGAGTGGGGAGTAAAATTTACAATATAGTATATATAATAAGGGGAAAACAGGGATTTTTAATATTCAAATTTTAGTAACACTACTAAATAATCTACAACATGAGTTACACTAAAACAGACATGCACACTGTGCCTGCCTGTTTCCTAGGAACTTTTTATATTCACA
>CAYXTH010000040.1:0-6553 GCA_964468025.1 uncultured Muribaculaceae bacterium
GCAAACTATTATCAACAAATATCGTATCTGCTGGCAATAAGTCACTAAATTGTTCTAAAAATTTGTTTCTAGTTTCGTCATCATCTAAAACTTTATCCAACGTGCTTTTACCTCTATTCGTAATTCTAGTTTGCCTTATTTTTTCATCCAAACTTACAAATATAGTTACATCTGGCTGTAATAATTCATTACCATAAATATTATAATCCAAATCAACTTCAACACCACCAACTTTGTTAGACACAACTGTATCTATAAGGTATCTAACACAATACACATCATTATTTTCATAATCTAAATTTTCTTTTATATAATCAGACATATATACAGTAGAAGATAAATAGTACAAAAAGTGTGCTGTTCTTGAATATGGTCTTATATTTTTATCAATTGAATCACGATCAGAATATTCTGCACTTGGCGTTTTAAGCAAAATTGAACCTTTATCTTTTTTTGATAATTCTTTAGCAATAGTAGAAGTTCCAGAGCCATCTAGTCCTGTAATAACAACAAACATATAAACCTCCTGTTTCTTTATATTATAATGATTTTAGAATTAATTCATAAGCCTTTTTAACATCAAATTCATCAGTTACATCAAGCCCATATGATTTAAGTTCAATAATCATTTTTTCCTTTTCTTCTAAAATTTCTTCGTTAGATTTTCCATCAAAATCATTTAAATTTTCATATTCAACTAACAGTCCTAAATTTTCTACATTTTGAAATGCAAATTCTAAATTTCCTTTTGCCATAACTAAAACATCGTATTTAACATCTGTTAATTTTTCAAAATTTAATGCTTTAAATAATTTAAATGCTTTTTCTAAATCCTCACAATTTAAATTTATTTTTTCTTCTGAAATGGCTTGAGTGCCATCATAAACTTTATTTTTATATGTGATTTTTTTCATAACCTTTTCATTATCAACCTTTAAATATCTTAAAAGTACACATGAAGATAATATTTGAATAATATTTTTTTTGTTCAATTCTTGCTTTCTTTGAGTTAAATAAATATCCTCAATTCTACTTTCTCTTATTTTTTTAAAGCCTTGTTTCTCTAGTTTTTTTATTGCTTCTTCTAATGTTCCATTAACCCTTGTGGTAATTTCTATTTGTTTCATTTTATCTCTCCATTCTTTTTGTATGATTATCACTTTTATCTTTGGATAATCCTAATTCGACATTGATGATTTCTACTGTCATCCCATTAAAACATATACTATCACCTTTTTTATGTGAAAGCAGTGCCAGTGCTAATTTAGCGTTACAAGATATTATATTATTTGGAATATCACTTTCACTTTCACCTAAAATTCTAAAATGTCGTAATTTTTCTTTCATTAAAATTTCTACATCACACCCAACAATTACAGTTTCACCATCCCAATTTTGAAACATTTCCGTTTCTTCAATTATCACTGCTGTTTGATACATATCAAGTAATTGCTGCTTTTCAGCGGGCAAACTATACATTGCCTGTACTCTTAATTGCATAAATTCTGAATTTTCTCGTATATCATTATCTCTTTTATAACTTTCACCCATCTCATTTAGCGTACTTTCAATTCTTTCATCAATTTCATTAATTCTATTTTCTAGATTATGATATCCTTGTGCACTTATATAATTTTTAGTTCGTACCACTTCCATATTTGTTTCACCTCTCTTTCTACTCTAACACTATTTTTTTTCTTATTCAACAAATAATATGCATTCAAACATTTTTCTTGTTTCATATATATCGTATCGACACATGGCAAAAACAAATAACTATCAACTGATTTTATCTAGTAGTTTAAAAATATAGACCTACATATTAATAAATCAACAGCTCCAACAAATATTTTTTACACTATATCAACTAAAAATCCAAAACAATTTTTTATAGCAATATGGTGAAACCGTACCAAGCGGCCGTTCTCTCATAAGTTCAATTCCTTTCTGATACGATTTCTAACTTTTACAAGTAATTTTCCAAAATTATTTTCACCTGTGCCATCTATTCCACATCCCCAATAAAACTCTTTTACAGTTGCTTCAACAATTTCTTTGTTCCCAGTATTTAATAGTTTTTCACATATATCTTTATTTTGTATATATTTATTATACAACCCTTCTTCCATTACATCAAGTTTTATTTTTGACCAACTATTTTTTAAATGATTATTTCTATCACGCCCAATTGTTGATGCTTCTTTTGGTGTTCCCGCTTTTATTATCTTTTCTATAACATCTTTATCTTCAAACTTTTGAGCCTGATAATAATGTTCTAGCGTTTTCCAATAAATATTATCCTTATAAAAACCATGTTCAGAATAACTAGCAAGATATCCAAGTTCACCAAATTCTTTGTAAAAATAAATAGTATTTGGATTGACTTGACCAGGAATTAGTGTGTCATTTTTTAAAGAATTAAAATTTAATAATTCATCTTTATTATCTAACTTTATTTTTTTCTTATATGATGTTTGACCATTTTCAGTAGCCGTATTTTTAAGTTCTAATTTTTCTATTATTATCTCATTATTATAATCACAACTTATTCTCCAAGCAGTATCTTCTTGTTTCATTTTACTATTATGTATGCCATAATTTCGTTCATGGGTTGGTGTTAATGGCTCGTTCTCTAGCCTAGTTAATCCACCAAATTCGGAAATTGCTCTTCCTAAATTACATATTATTCCTGTATCGATAGTGAAATTTCTATCAAAAAATTCATTAGGTGTATATTTTGCCTTTTTTAATGCATAAATATATGCATCAACAATTGGCAAAAGTTCATTTGATATATAATCACTTTTTTCTACTTTACCAGTTTTTTTATAATTGTTAGCATTTTTCCTGCAAATATTTAAAACTTCATTAACATCTTTCCAGGTAAAATTATTTTCTTTTTTCTTTTGTTTTTTCAATTCGGCCATGGCATTTAATAAAAATCTTTCTACAACAATATAACCACTGCTTATTCTATTTTTGGTTAATGGATAAAAATTAATTCCATAATTACACTTGTTTATTAAACTAGGATTAATAGAGTAGTATTCGCCATCTCTATTTTCCATCTTATATACATCTACAACTTCTTTGTCAACTTGGCTGCTAATATCCAATGTATCTAAATATTGTATCAATTCATCAATAGAATTAGGAATAAAAGTTAAATCTCTATATATAAACTCTTGAGGATTTTGATCTAATACAATCGAATGATTAAAAGGATCAGAAATATGGGCAACATTAAATTTAATGTTACGTTCTTTTGATATATATAAATAATTACTACTGGATATCACAAAGTGTTCGTTGTAATTAAAAATATAAACATCTGATTTTACTACTAATGGCTTATATCTTAATTCCACACAAAATTCTCTACTTCCACTGCCGGCATATTCATAATACGGTTTGTATATTTTTAGAAAATTTGTAATATCCTCCATATAATCCTTTCTGCTATATTTTTGATTATTAGAGCATACCCAGCCACATTCATATGGAGTAAATGAAAGTCTAACACCTCCTAAACTAGGAAGTAAATCTGGAGAATTGATTTCTTTGTGCATTTTATTTAATCTTTCATTATACCTACTATATCCAACTGTTGAAATTCTAGTTTTAACACCTAATTCTTCATAACATAATTTAATAAATGATTTTAAATAATAATAATTTCCAATATCATTATCCAAATAAGAAAATATAACTCCATTTCTATGCTCTGGTCTATCCCATACAATAAATGGTTTTTCTTTTCTGTATTTATAACTAGCGGTTTTAATTGCAGAAATAATATTTCTTTGGCGATTTTCAGTCCAATAAGCCATATTTGTACTAGCATATTTACTGCATATTTTGCAAGCATTAAGACAACCTATTTGTGGTTGAAAATGTCTTAATTTAGAAAAGAAATTTTTTGGCAAATCTTTTATTTCATTATATATTTTAATTCTTTCTTTCATATCTTCTTGTAAAATAATTTTTTCATCACTAAGTAAAAATTTGTTATCATTCATAAAAACACCTTTCTTCCATGTAATTAATGAAAGTCCTAGAAGCAAAAGATTGATATTCTTGAATGTATAGCATTTGTATAGATAGTTTTGGTAGATCATCAAATTCAAAAATTTCATAATTATCAATATTAGTACTATTAGAAATTATTTCTTTAACAAAGTATCCAATGCCCAAGTCTTTACTTACTAAATCAAGCATCATTTCAGTAGTCCATACTTCAATTAAAGGATAAATTTCGATATTATGTATTCTTAAAAATTTTTCTAATTCAGTTCTGTTAAATGATCCAACATTAGGAACAATTAAATTATTGCTAGATAGTTCAATTAAATTCGGATTTTTCGACAACTTTTCTCTAAATTTTTTACTTGCAATAAAACAGTTATTAAAGATTTTTAAATGTTTCATTATAGAATTGGCGGGTCTTTGTTCAATTGAAACATTATCTATAACTAGATCCAAAGATTTTTGTTCCATCAATTCTATCATAGCAGAGGAAGATTTACTTATGATTTCAAATCTTGTTTTTGGATGTAAAGAGATAAAATTCCTAATAATATTATTAACGAAAAATGTACCTATGTGACTAGGAACGCCTATTCTTATAATTCCATTATCTAGATTACTAACTTCTTTTATTTTATTTTCACCTAAGATTATTGTATTTAAAGCCTCATGGATATACCTATATAATTCTTCACCCTCCTTTGTAGGTTCTACACCATTATGTTTTCTATAAAAGAGTGGTATTGCTAATTGATTTTCTAGTTCCCGTATTGTATAACTTACAGATGGTTGTGTGCTATTTAATATCTTTGCAGCCTTAGTAAAATTTCTAGTTTGATAAACTATTGTAAATACATAATACTTATTCAAATCCATATAAATACCTGCTTTCTAAATTAATTATATCATTGATTTTGATATAAAAAAAGAAAAAGTTTTTTATATTTGATATAAGTTATTTTTATATCATTTTAATCAAAAAAGACAGTATTTTTTATACTATCTTTAATTTTAGCCTTTCTATTTCATATATTTAGACACTTCATTTATATCATTAACCGGAAAATTATCACTACCAATAATTTGTGTTTCATCTTCACCCCTACCAAGAACCAATAAAGTATCATTACTCTCCATAAGAGAAATTCCTTTTTTAATTGCTTCTTTCCTATCAAGCACTACTTCATAATTATCACTGGTAATCATATCATTTATAATATCCATAAAATCTTCTTTATAAGGATTATCGTTTGTAAAAATAACATAATCACTACCATTTAATACAGTCTTACCAAGCAGTTTTCTAAATTCCTTATCAGTAGTACCCTTTGTTCCTATTACAGTTAAAATTTTGCCTTTAGCATATTTCTTCGCATAATTTATAACATTTTTAACTTCACTAGGCAAAGATGCATTATCAACAATTACTTTTTTACCATCTTTTTCAAATACTTGATATATATCTTTTGGAAGATTTAAATATGATGTACTAAGAACAATATCTTCTGGTTTTATGCCTATTTTATTTGCAATAATAAAAGCACATACATAATTATATATATTATAATCACAAGGGAAAGGCAAATCTATTTCATATTTATTGCCACTAACACTCAAATTAAATGTACTATGATTTTCTAATAATTTAACACTAGATATTTTATAATCAGTACCTTTTTTACCATATAAAATAATATTACTTTTTATATTTAAAAATTTATCATAATACTTATCATCGCCATTTATAATAGCGTAATCACTTCTTTTAAGACTTTCAAATAGTTTTAATTCTACATTTATATAGTCTTCTAAATCAGCCTTATAACTATCTTTACCAATATTAGTAAGCACCGCATACTTAAAATTTAAACCATCTAATCTCCTTTGAGCAAGAGAATGATTAGTAACTTCCAGTACCAAATACTCACAGCCTGCACTGGCAGCGGAGTTTATCAGTTCATAAAGTTCATACAAATCTGGAGTAATATTATTCAAATTTTTTACCTTTTCATCTATATAAAAACCTTTTGAACCTATATAAGCACATTTTTTATTTAAACTATTCAACAAATTATAAATTAAATACGCCGTAGTAGTTTTGCCTCTAGTACCCAAAACACCTATTAAACTTATTTTTTTAATTTTTTCTGCATATAGCTCACTTAAATACCGTGCTAAATAAGACCTAGTATCTTTGGTAGTAATAGTTTTAACACTATATTCACCTTCTTGTACAATTACACAAGAAGCACCTTTATCAATAGCTTCTTCAATATGATTATGTCCATCATCATCAATACCACTTAAAGCTAAAAAGGTATCTCCCTGCATTACTTCCTTAGAATTTACTCTAAGCATAACTGTCAACTCCCCCTATGTATAAGTTTTAAAAATAAATCATTTATAAAATTACAAACATATACAATAAAATAAGTTAAATAACTATATACTATCGCAAGTATATAATACATCCAAGATGTTTCATAAACAATAAATGTATTTTTATAGCACATATAACTTAAATAAG
>CAYXTH010000040.1:6563-8559 GCA_964468025.1 uncultured Muribaculaceae bacterium
TATTTTTTATCTATTAACTAAAATAAATATTAAGGCAAGTATTATAATTAAACTAATATTTTTCTTTATATCAATTCTTTTTTTACATCTTTTTAAATAATATAAAAACATAAATGTATAGAAAATAACAAAACAAATACTTGCAAGTTTAGTACCTAAAAACAAAGCTAATATAATTAAAAGAATACTAAATAATTCCGGTGTTATAAATATTTTTTTATAATCTAATTTTTTTAAATAATTTTTTTTATTTTTATTTAAAAGATAAATAGCATCGTTATACTTTAATAATAGAAAACAAAAATAGGTTGTTAAAGATACATAAAGCATTATTTAGTACCTCCAAAATATACATCATACCAAAGTAAAAACATATATATTGTCCATATTTTGCGACTATTATCTTTTTTACCTTTTTTATGTTCATCTAATAGTTTTACTATTTTCTTAATATTGAAAAATTTTCCTGATTTTACAAACCTATTTTTAATTAAATTATAAACGTCATCATCTTTCATCCAAACCCGAATTGGTACTGGAAATCCTAGCTTCTTTTTATTAGATACCTTTTCTGGTAATTTTTCGTGGGCAATATCTCTAAATAATTTTTTAGTTTGCTCTTTATTTACTTTATATTTTGTAGGTATTCTTCTTGCCGTATCTATTAATTTTTTATCTAAGAATGGTACTCTTACTTCCAGTGAATTTGCCATACTCATTTTATCGGCTTTAAGTAAAATGTCACCAATTAACCAAAAATTAAAGTCTATATACTGCATTTTAGTAACATCATCTTTACTTTTTACTTTGTCATAATATTCTTTTGTTAAATCCTTAAACCCATTTGTTTCTCTTTTAAATGAAATTATTCTATTTACTTCTTTATTATCAAATATAAAGGCATTGCCAACATACCTATCTTCTAATTCTTTACCACGCCTTACTAAGAAATTAAGTCCGCGATGTGCTGGAAATATACTCGCAATTTTACCGGCTACTTTTCTTATTGGTAATGGTACTTTATAATACCAACTCCAAGTAAATGGCTCTGCATATATATTATAACCGCCAAATATTTCATCCGCTCCTTCTCCTGAAAGTGATACTTTCACGTGTTCACTTGCAGTTTTTGCAACAAAATATAAGGCAATCGCTGATGGATCCGCAAGTGGTTCATCCATATAATAAGCAATATTTGATAATGATTTAAAGTAATCCTCTTTACTAATAACCCTGTTAATATTTCTTGTATTTATTTCTTTTGAAAGATCTTCCGCATAACTTATTTCATTATATTTTTTGTCACTAAAACCAACAGTAAATGTTTTATCAACATCACTACTAGCAGCAATAAATGAAGAATCAACTCCACTTGATAAAAATGATCCTACTTCAACATCACTTACCTTATGGGCTTCAATAGTATCATTGAGTAATGATCTTATTTCCTCTTTCCATTCTTCATAAGTTTTACTATCATCTGTTTCAAATTTCAATTCATAATATTTGTTTATTTCTAAGTTGCCATTTTTATATTTTAAATAATGGCCTGGTAAAAGTTTATAAACATTTTTAAAAAAGGTATCAGTTCCAGGGCTATATTGGAATGTTAAATAGTATTCTAAACTTTTTCTATTTAACTCTTTTTTAAAACTTGGATGAATTAAAAAACTTTTTATTTCAGAACCAAACATAAAAGTATCACCCATAAGGGCATAGTAAAATGGTTTTATACCGTAAAAATCCCTTGCCGCAAACATATCTTTTGTATTAATATCATAAATTACAAAAGCAAACATTCCTCTTAATTTATCAAGGATTTTTTCTTTGTACTCTTCATACCCATGCAAAAGAACTTCAGTATCAGTTTCTGTTTCAAATTCATATCCTTTTTTTATTAAATCTTCTTTTATTTCTTTATAGTTATAAATTTCTCCATTAAATACTATTACTTTTGTTTTATCTTTATTATAAATTGGCTGTGTACCACCATCTA
>CAYXTH010000041.1:0-5199 GCA_964468025.1 uncultured Muribaculaceae bacterium
ATAATAAAAATGGGAATAATCTTTATCATAAAATACAAACTGACTTTTAAAGACTTTTACAAAGAATATTAAATAAATGGGAAAAGATTATTTAATAGATACTTGTTTAAATCGTCAAGATAATTATGAAAAAATTTTTAGGAGAGTAAAGTTCTTTTTTTTAAGAAAAAACATAGAAAATATAAAGAGGGGGATGAAAATGGAATATAATATTATATATATAAATACCAGTAATAATTTAAAAGAAATTATAAATAAACATATTGCAAATATTGTATTTGAACAAAATGAATAAATTTAGAGTAGGTATTTATTTAAGACTTTCTAATGAAGATAGGAATAAAATAGGGGAAAGTAGTGAATCAATTAAAAATCAAAGAAACTTATTAAAGCAATATATAGCCAATAATCCTAATTTTGTTTTAATAAAAGAGTACTGCGATGAAGATTTATCTGGTGCGGGAACTTATAGACCTGAATTTGAAAAGTTAATTAAAGATTGTGAAAACCATAAGTTAGACATTGTACTATGTAAAAGTCAGTCAAGATTTTCAAGAGATATGGAAATTATTGAGAAGTATTTAAACAATAAATTTTTAGAGTGGAATATTAGATTTATTGGATTAAGCGATAACGTAGATACACTTGCTTTTGGAAACAAAAAAGCAAGACAAATAAATGGGCTTGTTAATGAATGGTATTTGGAAGATGTATCTAATAATATAAGAAGTGCATTTAATTCTAAAATGAAACAAGGAGAATTTATTTCTCCATTTGCGGCATATGGGTATGAAATATCAAAAGAAAACAACAATAAGTTAGTAATTGATCCACTTGCTAGTGAAACCGTAAAAAATATATTTAATATGTATTTAAAAGGTTTAAGTTTTACAAAAATTGCTGAATATTTAAATAATAATGATATACCAAGTCCATCTTTATATAAATATAAAAAAGGCATTAAATTAAATATAGTTAGTAATAAACCAAGGGAAGAGATTAAATGGAATATAAATGCGGTTAAAACTATTTTAACAAATGAGCTTTATACTGGCACATTAGTACAAGGAAAACGTACTACGGTAAGTTATAAAAATCACAAAATAATTAAAAAACCAAAAAGTAAATGGATAAAAATTGAAAATACTCACGAGGCTATTATTGATAGTGAAACATTTAAAAAAGTTCAAAAAATTATAACAGAAAAAAATAGACCTATAAAAAAGGGAGTTATTCATAAATTTTCAAAAAAAGTAATATGTCTTGAATGCGGTAGTTATATGAGAAAAAAAACTAGTAAGTATGATTATTTAGTATGTTCAAATAAGGAATGCATAAATAAGTCATCTATAAGGTATGATAAATTAGATGAAATTATTTTAAAAGAAATAAATTGTTTAGTAAAAAAGTATTATGATAAAAATTTGTTGAACAAATATTTAAAAATTAAAAAAAGTACTAATAAAATAGATGTATTAAATAAACAAAAACAAGATATTCAAAATAAAATATCAAAAAATAATAACTATCTTTACAGTATTTATAAAGATAAAGTAAATGATGTTTTAACTACTAACCAATTTAATTATTTAATAAAAAAGTATAATGATGATGAAAAACAATATAAACAAATGTTGGATATTATTGATAAAAAAATAAAATGTTATGTACAAAAAGATGTTTCTTTTAGTAAATTTAAAACTTTAAACAGACTTATAGTTATGGAGTTTATTGATAAAATATATATAGGAAGTAAAAAAATTAAAATAAAATGGAACTTATTGTCTTAAAAGGATTCAAAGAGTTGCTTTAATAAGGACACTTGCGACAAAACCTGATATACTACTATTGGATGAACCATTTTCTGCTCTTGATTATCAATCAAGACTTGTGGTATCTGATGATGTATATAAAATTTTAAAAAAAGAAAAAAAGAGTGCGATTATGGTAACTCATGATATTAGTGAAGCCATAAGTATGGCTGATAAGGTAATTGTTTTATCAAATAGGCCTTGTAAAATAAAAAGTATATATAATATAAATCTTGAAAATAAAAGCACACCAATAAACAATAGAAAAGATAAAAATTTTGCTTATTACTATGATTTAATATGGAAAGATATTGATTATTATGTATAGTATAGAGCACAAGCAATATTTAAGAAAAATAAGAATATATAATATAGGTGTTAAATTATTTCAAGTTCTTATTTTAGTTTTATTTTTAATATTATGGCAGTATTTATCAAGCACAGGTATAATAAATTCATTTATTTTTTCTTCGCCTAGTAAAGTATTAGAAACATTAGTTTCACTATATCAACATGATAATTTACTTCACCATATATGGATAACAGTTTATGAAACATTAGTAGGTTTTGGGTTAGGATGTATCATAGGACTTATTATAGCATCTCTTCTTTGGACAAATAGGTTTTTATATAAAGTATTTGATCCTTATTTAACAATATTAAATAGTTTACCTAAAATAGCACTTGGACCAATAATTATTATTTGGTTTGGGGCAAACAATTCATCAATTATTGTAATGGCTCTTTTAATATCAGTTATAATTACTATCTTTAATGTATATACAGCATTTATAAATACCGATAAAAACAAAATCAGTTTAATGAAAAGTTTAAAAGCAAGTAAATGGCAAATATATTATAAACTAATTTTACCTAGTAATATAAACAACATAATGAGTGCAGTAAAAATAAATATTAGTATGTCTTTAATAGGTGTTATTATGGGAGAATTTTTAACATCAAAAGCTGGTGTAGGCCACTTAATTATGTATGGTTCACAAGTATTTAATTTAAATTTAGTAATAACAGGTATATTTATACTTTGTATAGTTGCAAGTATAATGTATTATGTAGTTGTGTTTATAGAGAAAAAAATAAAAGGTTATCTTTCATAACCTTTTTTAATAATACTTTTTATAAAATTATTTGTATAGTTTATATAATCATTAATATAAACAAGTTTTTTACTATCTATTTCACCCACATATTTACTAGTAATTAAGTCTAAGTCATTGTTAATAAAATTATCTAATTTATATATAATATCTGATATATACTCATAATAATGTTCTATAATATATTTAATAATTTCACTTGCTGGAAATTCTTGATTTCCAATATAGCAGTATCCATCAAAATCATTTGTATTTATACCATTAAAAGCATTAAATGCAAGTCCATTATCAAATGATGGAGCAAGTCTATATGAAAAATCACTTTCATTAAAAATTGCTTCAATGTTTTTAAGTCTTCTGTCTTCATTATCAATAATACAGTCACCGAAAACAGTTCTAATATAATCTTTTTTCATATTATTAAAATCATCATCACTAATATCCATAAGTCTACTAAACATAGTAAAAATTTTAAGGAAACAACTACTAATATTTTTTTGAATATTATCAGTTTTAACTCTTGTCCACTTATTGTTTAATAAATTTATAGTAACATCACCAGGGCAACTTAAAAAACTTTTAACTATACAGCATTTTTTTTCAATATCAAGTTCCATATTAGTATTAAAACCAAGGGCAACATTTACAGTATTTATATCAAGTAAATTTAAAATATCAGATGATATACATTCCATTACATCTTGATCAGGACAAGCATAACCATTATATTTTATAAGCATATCATCATCTTTGTAATGAATCCAATATTTATCGCTAAATCCGCGTGGCTCATTAAGTCTTTTTATTAACTTACTAACATCAATTCTTTCCATAATGTTTCCCACTGTGTATTGTTATAGGTTTAGTAATTACAATATTATCGGTTGCTAGAATTCCCTTAGTTTTATTAAGTAAATCAACTTTCTCATCTTCGCTTATTTGTGATTTAGTTCTTCTAATACGATTGTCAAAAGTTTTAAAAAGAGTAGGAGAATAATAAGTTTCATTTATATTTGGAAATTCTGGAAAGACGACAAATCCGAGGCTACAAGCAACTTCAAGTCCTTCTTTATCATATTTAAAACTCCATATCTTATCATAATTTAAGTAACCAACTACACATTTAAACTTTTTGTCATAGCGAAACCAAGAAACATTATAATTCATAGTTAAACACCTCTTTCTCATATTGTACCAAATTTTAACAAAAAAGTCTTTAGTTTTATAAAAAAACTGCCTAGTAGACAGCTTTTAATGTTCCAGATTTAAGCATTTGTAATAGTTTTAAATTCTGTATTTTAGATCCTGTATAATTACTAATACCGTTTCTTTGGGCAAGTAAACTTCTATATTCATAATTGTTGTTGACATATATTTCATCTAGGGCATCAGATAATGAAAGATATTTATACTCATTATTTTCAAATAAAGTAAAATCCTCTTTAATATTTTCACTTAAGGTATTATCTTCGGGAGTTTCTTTCCTTTCTTCTACATTTTCTTTTGTTTTCTCATCAGTGTTTTCTTCCATATTACTTGTATTATCTTCATTTATATTTAATTCATTGTCTACAGTATTCTCTTGCTTATCTTTGATTTTTGTTTCACTAGTAACTTCTGTTTTTGTTTCAGTAGTAGTTGGAGTAGGTGATTCTATACTTTTTACATAGGATGGATTATTTAAATAATCATTAGGATTTTTTCTAATATTATTATAATCCATAACTTCAAAATGCAAATGTACTCCAAATGCTCTACCGGTGTTTCCCATAGTTGCGATAACTTGGCCCTTTTTAACAGTATCACCTTTTTTTACTCTAACACTACCATATTTTAAATGGGCGTATAAAGTTTGAATACCATTATTGTGCTTAATCTTGATAAAATTACCATAAGTGGCAGTTCCTTTTGTATTTGTATTATTGCTTTTAACATTATCAACAGTAAGAACGACAACTCCATCTTCAAAAGAAACAACATCACTTATTGTTCTGTTTTCACCAACCACATCAATTGCGGTATGTGAAGTGGTGTAATTATTAGTAATTACCTCATTAGCAGTAAATAAAATATGACTTAACATATAACCTCCTTTAATGGTGCCTCTATATATATTATACGAGATAAATTTACAAAACCCTTTTAATTTTTAAAAATAATTTACAAAAGTTTAAAAATGTGCTAATATGTAGGTGTACTTAAAGAAATTTATGACAAAAGACATAGTATAAAAATTATTTAAAGAGAGTTAACGTTTGGTGTAAGTTAATAAT
>CAYXTH010000041.1:5209-8179 GCA_964468025.1 uncultured Muribaculaceae bacterium
TTTTATATGAATCTACTTTTGGAAAGAAGTTAATCACTTCCGGTTAAAACCGTTATCTAAATTAAGACTATAAATAGGATGGTACCGTGCATAAGCACTCCTATAATATGGTCTTTTTGTATATTAAGGAGGAAAATTTATGATAGATATAAAACTAATTAGAGAAAATAAGGATTTAGTAAAGAAAAATATTAAGAAGAAGTTTCAAGATAAAAAGTTACCACTAGTTGATGAGATTTATGAACTTGATAAGCAGGTAAGGGAAGTTAAACTTAGTGGTGATAAACTTAGGGCTTTAAAAAATGAAAAGAGTTCTTTTATTGGTACTCTTATGAGAGATGGTAAAAGAAAAGAGGCCGAAGAGATAAAAAAAGAGGTAAGTGGTTATAATACTAAAATAGTTGAACTTGAAGAGAAAGAAGAAAAACTAAATAAAGAGATAAAAGAAAAAATGATGGTTATTCCAAATATTATTGCGGATGATGTACCCATTGGAGAAGATGATAGTAAAAATATTGAAAATGAAAGGTTTGGAGAACCAGTAGTTCCTGATTTTGAAGTACCTTATAATGCTGATATATGTGAAAAATTAGATGGCCTTGATAAGGATGCTGCTGGAAGAACAAGTGGAAATGGTTTCTATTTTTTAACAGGAAATGTCGCAAGATTACATTCTGCGATGCTTAGTTATGCAAGAGACTTTATGATAAATAAAGGCTTTACATACTGCGTTCCACCATTTATGATTAGAAGTGATGTTGTTACGGGTGTTATGAGCTTTGAAGAAATGGACGCTATGATGTATAAAATTGAAGGAGAAGACTTGTATTTAATTGGTACTAGTGAGCATTCAATGATAGGTAGATTTAAAGATCAAATTATAAAAAAAGAAAATCTTCCAATAACATTAACATCATATTCACCTTGTTTTAGAAAAGAAGTAGGGGCTCATGGTATTGAAGAGAGAGGATTATATAGAGTTCACCAATTTGAAAAACAAGAAATGGTTGTTTTATGTACAAAAGAAGAGGGTATGGACTGGTATAATAAAATGTGGTCATATACTGTTGAATTTTTTAGAAGTCTAGATATTCCAGTTAGAACATTAGAATGTTGTAGTGGGGATTTAGCGGATTTAAAAGTTAAATCTTGTGATGTAGAGGCTTGGAGTCCAAGACAAAAAAAATACTTTGAAGTAGGTTCTTGTTCAATTTTAGGAGATGCCCAGGCTAGAAGGCTTGGTATAAGAATGAAAGGGGAAAATGGTACAGAATATTTAACAACATTAAATAATACTGTTTTAGCAACCCCAAGAGGGCTAATAGCGTTTTTGGAAAATAATGTAAACGTTGATGGTAGTGTAAATATTCCAAAGGCTTTAAGACCTTATATGGGTGGAGAAGAAATAATAATGCCTAGAAAATAGCACTTTAAGTGCTATTTTTAAATGAAAAAAAAGTACTAATTTTCAGTACTTTCCTCATTAACAATTTCAATTGCTTCCGTTGGACAGTTTTGAATAGCGTCATTAACATCTTCGGTAATTTCATTACTAATAGTTTTGGCGATAAAATCATCACCAATTTCAAAATTATCAGGACAACATGCTGCACATGCACCACATCCAATACATAAATCTTTGTTAATAATTATTTTTTTCATTTAAATCACCTTTTTTAAAATTTTAACCTTTCTATTATTCCAAAGAGTATTTGGATATTCTTTGTTTAAATGTTTTTCTTTTAGTGCCTTTTGCACTTGTTTTGTATCTTCTTTATAGGTAACGCCATACCAATTAGAAGACGTTTTAATAGTGTCAGTACTAATTAAACCTTCATTTATAAGTTCAAGTAAAACGTCTGGTATCAAATATTCAAAAGTATCTAAATTTTTTTTGTTTTCATTAAGATACTTTGGGAATCTTTCTTCTAAATACTTAAAAATACTAGGAGTGAATAAAAGCATATTCATAGATACAAAAGTATCATCATTGATTATAAAAGGTTTACTACCATTAAGAGGACTTGCAATAATACCTTTATCAGTTTTTTCCACAGAACTTTCAGTAATTTTAATTAGTTTATCGTTTTTTATTTTACAAACACCTCTTTTAACACTACCATTTTCAGTAAGTGTATTTTGGGCATTATAAACAATCATACCAAATTTATCATCTTTAATAGTATTTTTTAAAAAATCACTTGCTTTATAAAAAGCATCTCTCCCATAAAAATCATCGGCATTTATTATCATAAATGGTTCATTTACTTTATCTTTAACACACATAATAGCATGTGCTGTACCGAATGGCTTTTTTCTATTTTTTGGTATATCTATCATAATATTATCATTTGTTTGAAAACAATATTCGGTATCAATAAAATTTTCTACTCTTGCACCAATAGTTTCTCTAAATATATCGTAATTTTCTTTTTTAATTAGAAAAACAACTTTATTAAAGCCTGCTTTAATCGCATCATAAATAGAATAATCAATTATAAATTCGTTGTGTGGTCCCATTGGAGTAATCTGTTTGAGTCCACCAAATCGGCTCCCCATACCCGCAGCTAAAATAACAAGGGTTATATCTTTTTTCATAAATTCATCCTTTCTTCCAGCACTATTATATCACTTTTTTGGAAAAAAAGTTAAATTTATACTAAATTTGACATAGGGACTTAGTAAATTACTGGATTATAATGTAGATGATAGGCTTTATAACAGATACTGATAGTAATGAAATAATATGTGGAGATATTTTTGAAATAGTTTATGTAAATATGGATTATTTTGTAGATAGTAATAAAAATATGTAAAAAAAGAAGCAAAAAAGCATTTTGTAATTAAAATGAAAATTTTTCTTCTTTTTAGTGGATGCAAAAAAGATTTTTGTAAAAATTACAAAAATTATATGGTAAATCTCTAATTATGGTGTATAATTAAGGTAATCTTAATTGAATTAAACGAATT
>CAYXTH010000042.1:0-8105 GCA_964468025.1 uncultured Muribaculaceae bacterium
TCAATTGAATGTGAAGGACTTTTTGCTTCTATTCCAACAATTCCAAGTTCTTTATTATATAATAATAATTTATATATGTTAAATATGTAAATAAATTGCACATTCATTATAAAAAAAACGATTAGTATATGTTTCCACATACCACTTATATCAGCGTCGTGTACATATCATACTCAAACAACCCTCTGAATATTTTTTGATTTTTTATCATTTTTTACAACAAAATATCACTTTTTTTAGTTTTGCTAAAAATCAAAAAGCCTTATTTTTCAAGGCTTTTTCGATGTAGTACTGAAACACATTCAACGTGATACGTATTAGGAAATAAATCCACAGGAATAATCTTTATAACATCATACTCACTACTTAATAACTTTAAATCCCTTACCAAGGTAATTGGATCACAAGAAATATACACAATACTACTTGGACTTATTTTCAAAATATTACTTATTCCATCTCCACTAAGGCCCTTCCTTGGCGGATCCACAAACACCACGTCAGCCTCTAAATCATTACAAAGTTTATTAGCGTCTCCACATAAAAATTTTACATTATCTATATTATTTAACCTTTTATTTATATTCGCACACTCTACGGCTTCCTTATTTATTTCAATACCAACAATTTTTTTAAAATGCTTACTTAAAATCAAACTAATTGTACCAGTACCGCAAAACAAATCAAGGGCAGTATTTTTATTTTCTACTAAATCTATCGCGGTTTTGTAAAGAGTTTCTATCATACTAGTATTAATCTGAAAAAAAGCATCCTTTGATATCTTAAAAGTCAAACCAAATAAACTAGTAATTACATACTTATTACCATAAACAAGCACCCCGTCCATATAAATACTATCTGCATAATCTTTTAACCTAGAATAATCAAGTGTTCCATCAATTATTATCATAACATTATCAAATGTTTTAATTATTATTTTTTTCACATTAGACAAATCAAGATTGTTAAGTACTTTGATTATCTCGTTTGCTCTTACATCCGAAATAGCACATGATTCTATACTTAAAAAATCATTCGTCTTATTTTTAAAATAACCTACCTTTTTATTTACATTTAAAGTTATTTTATTCCTATAAAAATTTACACACTTACTTGGAATAATATCACAAACGGCCTCTTCAAAAGTGCCAAATTTTCGCATAATGTTTTTCACTTTATCTTGTTTATAAATAAGTTGCTTACTATAATCAAGTGATTTAATAGGACACCCACAATTTAAATATGGACAAATAGGATTTATTCTATCTTCACTATATTTTAAATACTTAATAATCTTACCTTCCATAAAATTCTTTTTCTCTTTTGTGATTTGAATAATTGCTTCTTCACTAGGCAAAAGTTCAGGAACAAACACCACTTTCCCATCGATATAACAAACGCCACTACCTTGGTCATTTAATCTTTCACATTTTACTTGCATATTTCTTCACCAAAAATATTTTACCATATGTGACAAAAAAAATCCTTATTTTTGGACTTTTACTTTCTTTTTTCCAAAATAAGGCATATCTGATAAATACTTAGTTTCATATTCCATTATAAACTCATTTAAGTTTTCATTAGCGTATGCTTTAAAAGCCTCTTTAACTATACAGTGAAATATTGGTATTCCCGCACTTTCAAGTATATTTAAAATATCACTCGCAAGATTTTTATCTATTGAAACAATTTCTCCATCTTCATTTACAAAACTAAAACTTCTTGTCATATCAGTCGCATTTGGCTTAAACTCCTTTTCTATATCATACATATTAAGCCATTTAACACCATAATTCGCAGCATAATTTCTAACTCTTTTAATACATTTTGTTTTATACGGAAATGAAATATCATTATTATTCATATTTTGTAAACAAAAATGACTTAAAAAATGAAGTACTCTATAAATTTTTCCCTTATCTTCATATGAGTTTTTGTTATATTGAATATATATATATACATCTTCCATATAATCATAAACACCTGTCATATACGCAAGTGATACAAATTTTATTTTTTGTTCCTTATTTATTTTTTTAAATTGTAAATCCCCCAGTGATAAAATTATATCTGAAAATATTTTTATATATTCTTCCATTTCTTCTTTATTCACAGTTATTTTTGTATCCATTTTTACCTCTTCCTCTCTTTATAACATTATCAATATAATTCTTTAGTTCTAAATATAACCCATATTTTTTATTAGTTTTAATGCCCTATAAATCAATTGATACCTTACATTGTTCTAATAATTAATAAAAATTAACATTTTTTAAAACACTTATATAAAACCATTATATTATACTACATTTATTTAAAAATATGTACATATTTTATAAAAAATATACTCATAATATATAAAGGTGGATAATATGGAAAAAATTGTTAAAAATGTAGAAGAAAATATAAATAAAATTAAACTGCTATATGGTGATAGTAGTGATATAAATACAAGAATAATAAAATTTAAAAATGGCAATGTTGGAGTCATATTTTTAGAAAGTTCATCTTCTAGCGAAACTGTAAGTGATTTTATTATAAAAAGCATTGATATGATTAATCCAAATGGTATTTTTCAAAGTATTTATAACACCTTAGAAAATAAAATATTTAACAGTCAAATGACTACTACAAATGATTTTAGTAAATTTTCTTATTATTTATCCGCAGGATTTACTATTGTAATTACAAGTGATAGTGATGAAGCAATTATCTTAGAAACTAGGGCAACTCTTGACAGAGGTGTTAGTGAGTCTTCCAGTGAACCAGTGCTTAGAGGTCCAAAAGATAGTTTTACAGAAAGTCATTCTAAAAATTTAGGTTTAATTAGAAAAAGAATAAAAGATAGTAATTTATGGTTTGATGAACTTAGAATTGGAAAAAGAACAAAAGCAAGGGTTACTATTGGTTATATAAATGATATTGTAAATAAAAAACAAATTAAGTATATCAAAAAAAAATTATCTAAGATAAACATTGATGGTATTTTAGATAGTGGTAATTTAAGAGAATATTTAATAAATAATAAATCCGCATTCCCACAAGTTCAAAGTACGGAAAGGCCTGATTTAACATCACATGCTTTGCTAAATGGTAAAATAGTTATTCTCGTAGAAAATTCTCCTATTGTTTTATTACTTCCAGCAGTCTTTGTTGATTTTATTCATACCCCAGAAGATTTTTATCAAAAACCTTTAAATATTAGTTTTACAAGAATTTTAAAGTTTATATCACTAATAATAACCTTATTTACACCTGCTATATATATTGCGATTACGACGTTTGACCAAATAATAGTACCTAATGAGTTACTTATATCAATCGCAGTACAAAGAGAAGCTGTTCCCTTTCCAACATCAATTGAAATAATTGTCTTAATGACAATATTTGAAATACTAAGGGAAAGCGATATAAGAATGCCATCTAATATGGGAACATCTATGAGTATAGTAGGTGCACTTGTTTTAGGACAAGCTGCAGTTGATGCAGGTATTGTTTCTCCTATTGCAGTTATTGTAGTCGCATTTACATCTATTTGTAGTTTAATTTTCACTGATATTGATTTTATGAATGGTATTAGATTTTGGAGATTTTTATTTATTTTATCCGCATCATTTCTTGGCTTGATTGGACTGGTAATTATGAGTTTAATTTTTATTATAAAACTATCTTCACTAGAAAACTTTGGTGTAAGTTATTTATCTCCTTTTAGTCCATTTGATTTATCGGCTCAAAAAGATGCACTTGTAAGATTTTCATTTCCTAAATTGTTTAAAAGACCAAGTTACTTAAATATTAAAAATATTACAAAGCAAGGTGATAGTAATGAAAAATAAAATATTTATATTATTCTTTTGTTTTTTATTTTTAACTGGTTGTGGTAACTATAGAGAACTTAATAAAATAGCCATTATTACTGGTGTTGGTATTGATAAAAAGGATAATGAATATGTAGTAAATATGCTTATCGCAAATGCAGGAAAAAGTGAAACAAGTAATAAAGAAGGAGAATCTCAACCTACTATATATTCCGGTAATGGTAAAACAATTGCCGAAGCAGTTAAAAAAGTTAATACAAAAACCCCTAAACAATTATATTTTGGCCATGTAAATGTTGTTTTAATATCTGAAAGTATTGCCAAAGATGGATTTTTAAATATTGCAGATTATTTACTTAGAAAACCAGAATCAAGAAAAAAATTTTATTTAATTATGACAAAAGATACTTCTCCAAAAGATGTACTTGAAATAGTATCTCCCCTAGAATCATTTCCATCACAAAACATTGAAACTTTAATAGAAGCAAACGCCAAAACTCAGTCTATTACTAATTTTGTAACGTATAGTGATTTTATAAATCAAATATTAACCAAAGGACTTGAGCCAATACTGCCATCAATTACTGTTGTTGGTAACCAAAAAAAGGGTAATGACAAGGCAAATTTAGATACAACTACTCCAAAAGCTTATATAAAAATTGATAAAACAGCTGTATTTAAAGATGATAAATTTGTTGGCTTTTTATCAAATAATGATAGTCAGGCACTTAATATACTTAAAAACACCGTTAATCAGAGTGTATTTACTATTAAATATAAGGGAGAGTATGTGAATATTACTGCTAGAAATATTTCATCTAAAACTAGTTTAAAAAGTAAAAATAAAATTGAAATTAAAGTTAAAGGAGATTATAGACTAACTGAAATAAATAATTTTACTGATTTAAACGATGATAAAAGTATTAAAGAAATAGAAAGATTATTTAATAAAAAAATTAAAAGGAAAATAAATGATGTTATTTTAAAGATGAAAAATGATTATAAAAGCGATATATTTGGTTTTGGAAATATGGTTTATAAAAAATATCCAAATTATTTTGAAACAAAATGGAATGATGAATATTTTTCTAATATAGATGTTTCTATTAAATCTGATGTTAAACTTATTTCAACAGGCTCCCTCGAAAATACTATTAGAAAGGAAAATAGCAAATGATAAGTAGATTTGGTTATAATAGTTTAATATGGTTCTTAATTAGGGGATGTTTCATCGGTGTTAGTTTAAATAATATTATTTTTATAAGCAAGCAAGATAGTACTTTATCTATTTTACTTGCAGGTATTATTGGTTTAGTATTTTTATTTTTATATTTTTATATTAGAAATTATAAAAGTGATTTAAATTTGTTTGAAAAAATAAATAATTTATTTGGAAAGTTTGGTTTTGTTCTTAATATAATATGTATATTACTCGCACTTGTATTTTCAATTATGATTTTAAGTGATTTAACTCATTTTATAAGTTCACAGTTTTTATATTATACATCTTCCATAGTAATCTCTATTTCTTTTATGATACTTGTAGTATACGCCTTAATAAAAGATATTAAAACTATTTCAAAAATGAGTTTAATTGTATTTTTCTTTGTAGCTTTTATTTCCATTCTTATTATTTTGGGACTTATGTTTAATATAAACATATCAAATTTTATGCCTATTTTACATAGTGGTATAAAGCCAGTCTTTAAGTCTAGTTTAATTGTTTTAGTATATAATATTATGCCTATTTTCTTTTTGCTGGCAATTCCTAAAAATTTAGTTTCAAACGATAATACCAAGAGTAGTATATTATTTTACTTTATTTCTTTGTTTTCTATATTTAGTGTAAGTTTTATGACAATTGCGATATTAGACGTTAATTTATCGCTATTATATGAATACCCTGGTTTTCATCTTTTAAGACAGGTTAATATTGGAGAGTTTGTTGATCGCATTGAAATATTTCTTTCTATTGAGTGGATTATTTCTATGTGTATTATGCTTATATTTTGCTTATACTTTGTAAATACCGGTATTAAAAGTATTATAAAAGTAAATAAAAAATGGCTTTTATTTGAAGCCATAAATTTAATTATTATACAGTCATTCATTGTAAATAGTTATCTTAAATCGTCTATAAAGGATCATAATATTATCCTTTATTTCTTCTTTGGTATTTTTGTATTTTTATATTTTATTATTTCTATTAAAATATTACTTGATAAGTCCAAGATTGTTAAAAATTAATACAATTGACGCAATTACTATAATTATAACTAATAGGGTAATTATTATTTTAGTAAATGCTCCTTTGTTTCCATCAGCTTCAAAGTCTTTTTTAGATAGTTTAAGACTTGATGTGAAGAATGTATTATCAATGTTTTGAATAGGTCTATTTTTCTTATCTTCTTCAATAAGATCTTTTACATTGCTAAGTTGTCCTACTTTAGTATCATCATCAGTAAGTTCTTTTAATAAGTCAGTCGCAAGTTCGTTATTATCCATTTTATTAAGCATACTTGTGTTTGTTATAGTATTTATTAAATCTTTTAATTCTTCTTCTTCATCTTTTTCTTCTTTTTTTCTTAAATCTAAGTTTTTTAATATATCATACTGAGTATTTTTAAGTACCCTTTCTTTATCGTCTGGTTTTTTATTTTCTTTGGCTTTTTCTAAAATATCACGAATATCATAGTCACGTTCTGTCATACTTGGCGTTACTCTCCTTTTGATAACAGGTTTTTCTTCTTGTTTAGTAGTAGTAAGTTTTCGATATTCTCTTCCTTTTTGATAGTTTTCCCTATTTTGAAGCATTTCTTTTATTTTTGTAATATCTATTTCATTTGCATTATTTATTTCTGCAATTCCTTCTATATTGGTGTATTTTCCAGATGAATATATATCACTATATAATTCTTTGTTTCTTTTACTTCTTAAATTGGTATTATTTTTATAGTATCTTTCCATACGTGAATTCATATCCATCACCCTTAGTATAATAATATCATATTTTAAGCTTTTTTTAAATAGTATTAAGAGGAAAAAATATTTTTAATGTATATAGTAAAGTAATGTCTTTATATCTGACAAAAAAAAGGTAGTATTTTTATTATACTATCTTTATAAAAGGAAAGTATTACATTTCTCCTTTTTTAAATACAAACTCTTTATTAAGATTATAATACTGAATACCTGAAATAATTGAAAGAACCGCAGCCACTACTAACAAGAAATCAGACACCCTTAAATTAAATAATTCAAATGGCATATTGTAAAATAATGTAAGAATAATACCTATCATTAAACAAGCTGTTTTAACTTTTCCAAGCATTATAGCCGCAACCACTTTACCAGCATTACCCGCAGCCATTTTAATCGAATTAACAATAGTATCTCTTAAAATAACAACTACTGGTATAATTGGATGAATAAATCCTTGTGCACATAATATAATTAAAACTGAATTAACTAATATCTTATCCGCAATTGCGTCCATCATCTTTCCAAAATCAGTAACTAAATTACGGCTTCTTGCGATATACCCATCAACAAAATCCGTAAGAGATGCGATTATAAATAATATCGCAGATATAGGATATCTTATATCAATAACAATAGTTTCATTAACAAAAATTTGTGGTATATCTATTCCCATTGCCGAAAATGGAAACAACAATATTAAAATAATAATAAAAGTTAAAAATATTCTAAACATAGTAAGTTTATTTGGCAAATTCATAAAATTCCTACCTTTCAGTTTCCACAACTGTACCTTCCACAAAGTCCTCATCATTTATATTTGATGTAATAACAAAATATGCGATAAAAATAATCAGTACAGCTACTGCCCCATAAACAACAAATATAAGCCAAGATAATTTAGGCTTTTGTTCTAATGTATATGGAGATTTAATTCTCTTATTTTTAGTTTTACCTTTTTTTGCATTTTTTATATCATCCAAAGAAAGTTTCGAAGTATAATCAAATAAATATTCGTTGAACTCATCAACTAAGTCTTCTTTATCAAGTCCTAAATATTTAGCGTAATCACGAATAAAATATTTAAGATAAAAAAGGTCATTAAACGCATCACTATTACCCTGCTCCAAGTTTTCAATTTGAGTAGGTCTAATCTTTAAATCTTCCGCAGCCTCCTCTATTGAAATACCAATATTTTCGCGTGCTTCTTTTAATTTAAGACCAATATCTTTCATGCTCTTTCTCCTTTATAATTAAAATAATATTTTATAAGCCATATTCTGTATCTATTTCTAGATGGCAAACATT
>CAYXTH010000043.1:0-8042 GCA_964468025.1 uncultured Muribaculaceae bacterium
AAGAAAGACCACTACTGGTATTATCATAAGTTACATCACTGCTATATATTAAAGAGGTTGCCCCTACACCAACAGTGCCAAAAACAATTCCACCTAACACAAAAATGAATATTCTATTTTTGAATAATCCTTTAATCTTATTTCCCATCTCGCGCTCCTTTCTTGATAAGGATAGTATAATCAAAGTACCGAATTTAATAATATTGTTTTGATTATACATCTAAATTATAACATACTTTTACTTATTTGTGAATTTTATTTAACCCATTTGTTTTAATTAAATTAAAGCAATTACCCCATTTAAGGTGTCCTTTATAACTATTTACAATTTGTAGTGCCTTTTTTGAAGAATATTTTCCTTTACGTATCATTTTCATCTTCTTTTTTAATTTTTTCTTACAACTATTTCTAACTTTTAAAATTACCTTATTATTTATAATATAAAATCTAAATCCTAAAAAATCAATTCCTCCTTTAGTAATATTTATTATTTTAGTTTTATTATTAAGTTTTAACTTATATTTATCAGTTATTTTAGTAATTTCTTTTAAACAATATTTTAAATATTCTTTATCATAAGAAAGTAAAACACCATCATCCATATATCTAATATAATGTTTTATTTTTAATTTTTCCTTAATAAAATGATCAAGTTCATTTAAATAATAAACCGCTAAAATTTGACTAGTCATATTACCAATTGGAAGGCCTTTACCATATTTATATATAGGGAGATTTTCAATCTCATTTATTTTTGCACTTTCATTTTTTAAGTGCATTTTTTTAATCTTATTAATTTCATTTTTCTTAATAATATTTATTTTATTATTAACACCATAATTAGTAGAATCAATAATATCAAATAAAATCTTTAAAAAATCTTTATCTTTTATTTTTTTACAAACAATTTCTTTAAGAATATTATGATCTATATTATAAAAATACTTAGAAATATCAAACTTTAAAGCATATATTTCACCTTGTTTTAACTCATTTAAATAACGCTTTAAACACTTAATACCATAGTGGGTTCCTTTAAATCTAATAGTTGCGACATTTGTATCAATAAGAGTTGGTACTAATACATCTATTAAAATATTTGCGATAACATGATTAATTAACTTATCAAAAATATTTTGACTCATTATTACTCTATATTTTGGTTCTTTTACTAAAAATACATTATATTTGCTTGGAAAATAATTTTTTCTATCAAAACATTCCATTGCACGACTTACATTAAGTGAATAAAAATCTTCAAACTTTCTTATTTTTACTTTATTTTTAGTATTTACTCTTATTTGACTGTTATATATATAATTTATATATCTTAAGTCTATTTTATTATATAAATTAGAGTACCTTTTCACTTTTAATCCATCCATAAATTAACTTTAAGTTATTTAATAAATGTGTGCATACTTTTTGATATTTTTTATAAGGAATATATTTTTTTCCACAAGCAATTTTTAAATAAAAATCAATCATTTTAACTTTAGTAACAATTTTCTTTTGGCAAATAATTCTTTCTTTACCAGTACATTCATTGGCAAGATAAACAAGTTCTAATATACTATACATATCATTTAAAATTTTATCTTTTAAAACTTTTTCAGTTCTAGGAAAATTAACAATTATTTTATCTAAATATAAAACTGTTTTTTTAACATTTGTAACAATATTAAATTTATCTTTCATAAAATAGCCTCAATTTTGTTTAAAATATCATCTATTTTTTTTGTATTTTTTAAAACAGCCAGTTTTTCTTCAATAGTTTGTATTCGCTCTTCTATACTTAAATTAGATAAATAATTATCATAATTGTTTTTATTAAATCTTACTTTTTCTTTTTCTTTGTCTATAACTATAATAAAATTTATTTTAAATTTTTTTAGTTTCTCAAAAACCTTAGTACCTGCGATTATTGGAAACCCTACTCTTATATAATCTTTGTCTTTTCTAATCTTATAATTAAATAAATTATGCACTATATATGCTTCCTCACCATAAATTTCATAAAAATTACCTATTTTAATTAAAATCACGTACTTTGGGTATTTTTCTTTTAATGCTTTATAACGCTCTACTACTTTAATACAATCACCCTCTTTATTCAAAATAAAATGCAGTACAAAAACAATGTACTGCATAAAGGTATAGTCTAATCACTTACAGCGTCTTCGAGTTTTATAAAGTATTTTTTAGTTATTAAAACATAGAAAATAATTTACCCTACCAAAACCATTGTGGCTATACCTTGTTTTTTGTTAGATATACCTAACAAGGAATATCGTTTGTTCTCAAAATCTTTTATTTATGACCAAATTGGTTCATAACCCATAGTTCTTAATGAGATCTGGGCAGGCGCCGTTGTTGTTGTTAGCATTGTTGTTGTTGACATACCCGCTAGATTACACATTCCACACATTGTTACGGTTCGAGTTAACATTCGGCGACAAAGAAACATACCACTTTCTAACAATATCCCTATAATTACTGTTTTTAAATTCGGTACTTTTGGAAAACAAAAGTTCCCAATAAACAGTATAACAAATATCATTTTTTTTGTAAATGAAAATATACTGAATATTTTCGTTTGACACTTTTTTTAGAATATTTAATAAAAAATAAAATAATTATATATATTATAAAGTCATTTTTAATTAATAATTCTTTTATTTAAATATAATATCAATTGTTAACAAAGAAAAAAGCATACAATATTCCTAAGGTATCATTTTAATATTTTTTTACTATCATGTATTTTAATATTATATTATCAAAGATCTTTTTAACTTTAATTTACTAAATTTCTTATATTCTTTTGGTTATTTTTTATATGTCCTTTAGTCATTGAAAGCATTATTATAAAAGATAATGTTAACATCGTATCCATCTTCTTTTTTCCCCTAATAAAATGGTCATTAAACATATAATCTCTATCTATTCTTCCATTTAGTCTTTTTACTTTAGTTCTTTTTTTATACAATCTTTTATAATTTTGACTATCTCTAGCCATTGGCAAAAATATATGTTTTGCAAATCCAAGGTGCATCGTTTTCTCTACGATAATCTTTTTCTTCTTCATTAGATGTAGATTTCTTATTATTACTTTTTGCATAACTATCCAGTAACTTACCATCAAGTGCACTATCTTTACCAAAATTATCATACATAAATTTTACATCTTCTTCAAACATACAATCTAATTGCCTTTGACATCCAGTTAAAGTTTTAAAGAAGTTAGTAAACACTCTGTTTTAGGATCTAATGTTTTTCTTTTTCCTAAATACAAATAGTCTTCATCTTTGAGACCACATACTCTTCTTAATTGTGAGTTTCTAGATAATTCTCTTCTAAATGATTCAACACTCCTATGCCCAAATATTTTCATTGCATATACAAGATTTAACATTACTCTAACAGGAAAATCATTACATCCTTTACCATGCTTTTCTTCAAGCATATTACATAGTTCAGCATCATCAACATTTTCCAAGCATATTTTAAGTCGTTCTAAATCTCCTAAAATTTCAATTTCCATATAGTTAAAAATCGTTTTTGTGTTATATTATTCATAGATGATTCACCTCTTATTTTGTTTATTTTTTTCAATTATATTATAACATTTTTAAGATGAATTATCTATATAAAGCCTTTATAAAATAAGGGGTTTCTTTGATTTTTGATGTCCGGTCGTAATTTTAAAAAAATCGAACAAATCATAGCCAAATAATATAAAAAATGGGGCGAAAAATATTTTTACTCCATTTTTATCCATTGATATTACTACAATTATTAACTAACGAAATGATTCATACTATATGTTTTTAAGATTTATCTTGCCTCTGTAATGTTAGCAAAAACATCATAATTTTTATGATGTTTTAACTTTTAACTTCAAAAACATATGGATTTTCTTTTGAACCATCACCTTGTTTAATAGAAAGATTTGGTTTTAAATAAATAACTGGTCTTATACTTGCTCCATACCAAGCCTGTTGGTTTGCTATATAACCATCATTATTTTTATTATTATCTCCTGGTCTTACACTATAAACATCAGTGACAGTACCCATTTTTGGTGTAGAAAGTTGCCAAGTTTTACCAACACCATCTTCAGCAGGAACATATAAATAATTATTTTCCCTGCATTTATTTCCACTTGCTAAAATTGCTCCCTGTGAAAAGCTTTTACACTCTGCATTATTACTAGCTTTTACATACTCAGTTACATCAGGAACGCCAATTTTACCTTTCCATTTTACACTGCTAACCTGCTCAATATCAGTAGCTAAATCTTGATTACTATCAAGTTTAATTGCACCTACATTAAACGTCCCTCCATCATCAGCAATTAAAGCTTTCGCAAAATCTCTTAAATCATTGTAATAATCATTATTTAAATAAATAGCAAGCGTTGATTCTTTTTCCGGTAAATTAAACTTAGTACCATTTTCTTTAATAGACATACCTGTAATATGCTCTGTTCCTGTATTATCATAACTTGTTGTAATACTACCCCATGCATTACAACCACTGGATGCATAACAATAATCAGATGATCTATGATTTCTTTCATCATAAACAACACCTGCAGCAATTAAACTATCTTTTGTTATTTTTAACTTACCATTAGCTTCTATGGCCATTATTCTCCATAGTTCTTCATTAAATAAAACGTAGTTTTTAGGGCTTGCACCCTGATAAACATATCTTTTACCATCACCACCAAGGGAATTGTCTTCCTTTTTTTCAGTATAATTTTTATCAATATTATTGTCTTCAACAATTCCAACTTCTTTTTTTTCTTCTTCCGTTTTTTCAACAATTACCTCAGATGCACTCTTATCATCACTAACACTTTCTTTTTTCATATTAGTAATCGCATCATCTCTTAAATTATCCATGCTTATTTTTCTATTTGCCATAATCGCAAGCGTTGATAACATTAAAGCAATAAAAAGTGCAAGCATGCCATATAAAAATGCTGATGTTATAAAACCGTTTTTTTTCATAAGACCCTCCTTATTTTTACTTTTATTATACACTAATATTTTTAAAAAAACAATAAAAAAGGGCTACTGCCGTATAGTAGTCTTTTACTTGTTAATATAATATACTAGGTGATATATATGAATAAAAACTGGTGGTGTGGCCGTGGTAAATGGTGCTTATTTAGTTTGATTTTTTTTGTAATAGTAATTTATCAAATATTTATTACAATTTTCATTGTAACTAGATTTAATGTATTTTTACTTTTTATATTTTTACTTTTATTATTTTTCTCAATATTCAGACTTTTTCTTTGGTAATATTACGTGCTTTTTCTAAGGACATTATAAAATTTCTTACTTGTTTAGTATTTTCATAATTATCTTTACCAAATGTAACAATATCTGGCATTGTAATTAAAACATAAAATAACTGCTTTTCTTCTTTTAATAAAGGGTAATTTTTTTCATATTCTTTTAAAACTACATTAAAGTCAAATTCTAAGGCGTGTTTTTTATAAAGCTTATAAATATCAAACACAGGTATACCTATTTTTGCTTTGTCCCAGCTTATTAAATAAGAGTTGTCATTTCTAATAAAATGATCTAGGGATAAATTATTATGAAGAACTACATTTCGTTTATTCTTTTTTTCTTTTACAAAACTATGCCACGTTTCTAAACTTTTATCACACTCATCTATCATATTATAAACTTTACTTATATTTCTCGCAAGTAAATATTCACTTGGTGACATATAAACTTTGCTTTCTATTTTTGTAATAACATCAGTATAATAACCATATAAATAATCTAAATTACCTTTTATATCGTCATATATTTCTTCATAGTCTTCATTATCTATTTCTTTATAATGAGTAGTTTTACTATGAAGAAGGCTAACTAAATGCGCTAAATCAAGTATTTTTTGTTCTCTTGGAATATCAAAAGACTCAATATATTCATCAATTCTATAATCATCATATTCTTTATTTATACATTTTGGTATATAATCAAAGTTTCTAGATTTTAAATAATCAAATACTTGTTTATTCATATTACTATTTTTAAAAACATATTTCCCTTTATCAGTGTTTACAATTATAGATTTTCCTTCATTTGAATATCCTTTTGCGACCAAGGCACTTTTTCTAAGTGCCTCGTTAATTAACATCTGCAATAATTATTTTATCACCTAGTTTTATTTCACTTAAATCATTGTACTTTTCAAGACATTCTCTATTTATTTGATATTCTTCCATAATACTTTCTATGGTATCATTTTCAGTAATTATATGTATTTTATAAACAACATAATTATCATTATCATCCAAATCATTAAAAATAGATTTTACCTCAATATTTCTGTCTTCCTTTTCTTCAATTATTTCTTCGTTTATCTCTTCTTTTATTTCTTCTAAATTATCTATTAAAACCTCAATATTAACTTCAAGTATATTTTCATTTACAAGTTCATAATAAAAATCGTTAATATCAACTTTTACATCATCAATATTATACTTTTTATCAATTGTAATATTTACCGGAAGTTCATACTCAAAAGCATCAACGTTTATACTTGATGGATTTATTTTATAAGTACCACTTACTATAAATGCCCCTGATATAATATTATCCTTATCTTTTTCAAGCGTGTGTTCAAGTGAAATACTACTAATCTCCGCCACATTAGTATCTAAATTTATATTTTTTTTAAACGGAACTATTTTTTTCATTTTCTTGCCTCCTATAAAATTATATTATATAAGATATTTTTTAGTACAAAAAAAGGGCTACTGCCTTAATTTAAATAACATTTATTATCACTTTTTAAGGTATAGCCACTTGGACATGTGTATTTAGTGCATTTCATTGATGAGCCACTTCCCGAAGATGTATAGCCACTTGGACAGTAATAATAACCCTCATTATATGTTGCACTATATGATGATGTTTTTGTACAAGTTGTTCCTGAAAGACTTCCACCATTTGGACAATAATAACCACCACTGGAATATGATGCATTAACGAGTTCATCACCATAACAATAACCACCGGATATTAAAGTATCCCCACTATTGCACGTTTCCGTTGTTGTTGTACTACATGAGCAATAATAATCTTCACCAGAGTCTTCTTCATTCCATTGTGAAGCGATAGAATTACATTCAGATTGTGTATAACCACATTGACTTTCACTGCCCCACTCTAAACAACAGCTTGTAGTTGTTGTGGTGGATGGGCTATAACTCCATTCATTATAACACTGAGTTCCTGTTAAAGTTCCACCACTTGGACAGTAATAATGGCTACTTTCATATGAGGCACTATAACTTGATGAAGTTGTGCATTTTGTTCCTGATAAAGAACCACCACTTGGACAAGAGTAATATCCACTATTTTGTGATGCATTTATTGTTTCTTTTGTTGCATCAATAGACTTAACCGTATATGTATAACTACTTGATACTGTATTAACTCCATCACTTACTTTAGCAACCAATGTTCCATCTTTTGTAAAGTTTACGCTTGCACTAGAAGAAGTTACTGTTACTTCTTCTCCACTATCTTTACTATATGTACAAGTTAAATCACTACCACATCCACTTGGGTATGTAATGGTTACAGTAGTATTATTTTCACTATAAGTTGGAACATCAAGGGCTTTTATTTTAGGAGATTCTACTATTGTATATGGGTCAGAACTAGTTCCACTACCTGATAAAGTTATACCACTTGATAAATGTAATACTGGACGGGCATAATAGGCATTGTTAGCACTAGGGGCACCAATATACCCACTGGTCTGCACAGTCCACACCGTAATACTGCTTGAGTCAACAGATGGGGACAAAGTCCATTCACCACTTGTACTTGGCCATAACCAATTATTATTTTTACAAGATGAACTTTTATTTGAATTATAACCAGCATTTAAACTTGTACAACTAGAATCTGTACTTGCTCTTAAAAGCTCAGTTACTGTATAAAGTGCTACATAGCCTTTCCATTGATATTGTTTTTCTTGCTCGGCATCAGTTTCTAATG
>CAYXTH010000044.1:0-7788 GCA_964468025.1 uncultured Muribaculaceae bacterium
CATCTGTAGTTCCAGTTCCTGCAGTACAAACTTTTGTTGATGTTTGTCCAGAAACATTAGCATATACAATACTTTTTAAATAAGCATCAAGTTCACCTTTATTATATGCATAAAAGGTATATACAGCTTTTTGACCAGGTTCAGTAAATGTGGCTTTTAAATTAGAAATCGTTGGACTATTGCTGTTGTCAATAGTAGCATTAGTTGCAACTAAAGTATCAGGTGTAACTGTTGGAACTATTTCAGCAGTAAGCACTTCAGTAGAAGAACTTGAAAAATCAACATTAAATGAACTAGCATCTGGACTTACATTTGCAGATGATTTAATAGTTAAAACATTTGAAAATGCTGCGAAACCAATTGTTAAGCCCACAACTCCCACAACAAGTGCTGCAATAGCTATAACTTGTATCTTTCTATTTTTTTCCATCTTATTCCTCCTATCATAATTCAATAATATCAAAAAAAAAAAGAAAAAGCAAGTAATATTTTAAAAATATGAATAAAGTGTAAATAATGAGTAAAAATGTCATAATTTTATATAATTTAATAAATCAACTTTATTCTTGCTTATATACTTGTAATTTTTTTGCACTAACAGCAGTTTTATTTTATTTATGATAACTTTCATTATTTATTATTTTAAAACATCTATAAATTTGTTCCAAAAGAATAACCCTAAACAACTGATGTGGAAAAGTTAATTTTGAAAAAGATAACTTATAATTGCTCCTGCTTTTTATATTCTCACCAAGTCCATAAGAGCCACCAATTACAAATACTATATTAGAATTTATCATCAAAGTATTGTCTAACTTTTTTGAAAACTCATAAGAAGATAATGAATTTCCATCTATTTCAAGAGTTATTACATAATCAGTACTTTTAATATGTTTTAAAATGTTAACTTCTTCCTTTTTCAAAGCAATTTCAGAAGGCTCATCATTAACCTCAATTATTTCTAACTTAATAAATTTAGAAAGTCTTTTTCTATATTCATCTACCGCATCCCTATAAAATTTTTCCTTTATCTTACCTACACATACTATCTTTATCATACCTCAATTAAACCTGTACTTTCTTTTTGCCTAGCAACAATCACATCAGGCACATCTTTACCATCTTTATTAAAAGCCTTATAAAGCGTTTTTAAAGCAACATCAGGATCGTTATTTTCCTCGCTTAAATGGGCAAGTATAATGTATTTAGTCTTATTGCCCGAAAACTTGCTTAAATAGTAAGAACTATCTTTATTAGACAAATGTCCTCTATCACTTAATATTCTTTGTTTTAAATGATATGGATAATTACCTTTCATAAGCATTTCTACATCGTGGTTGCTTTCTAAAACATACATATCTCTGTTTTTTAGTTTTTGAAAATTTTTCATATGAATATAACCTGTATCAGTAATATATACAAGTGACCTATCATCTTCGGTTAAAATATAGCCATTAGAATCTAATGTATCGTGAGATGTTTTTATCACAGTTACTAATAAATTTCCAACATACATTTCTTCATTTATAAAACATACATTCTCAATATCAAAATCTATCTCTTCAAGAATTTTTTCAGTCAAATACACTACTGGATTATATTTTTTTAAAAATACACGTAGTCCACCAATATGGTCTTTATGGGCATGAGTAATGAATATTCTTTCTATATCATTAGGATCAACGCCTATACTTTGAAGAGATTTCTCAGTATAGGCACAACTCATCCCAATATCTATAAGTAACTTTGTAGTATTAGTTTCAACATAAGCACTATTTCCCTTACTACCACTTGCGAGTACACATACTTTCATTATCTATAACCACCTGGATATAAGACAGATGGATTCACATGATTATATTCTTTACCTTTCCAAACTTCATAGTGAACATGTGGGCCGGTTGCAGATCCTGTCATACCAACATAACCAATCACTTGACCTTTTTCAACTGTTTGACCCTTTTTAGCGGCTATTTTAGACATATGAGCATAAACAGTCATATAACCATTATTATGGTTTATAACAACATAATTACCATAACTATAATGGTATGTCGCAGTTACCACTACGCCATTATTTGTTGCATATATTTTAGAACCATATCCTGTACCTGATATATCAAGTCCTGTATGAAGTTCACGACCGCCACCAAATGGGTTTGAACGATATGAGTAATTACTACTAAGAGTCCAGCCACTATCAGTAGGCCATCCCCAATTAGAAAGGCTACCAACGCTTGGTACATACTTACTACCTTTAACAACAATTTTAGTTGTAGGTTCTTTTATTATTTGTTTATTTTTAGGATCAACATATACAATTTCATTATTAACTTTTTTGACATTTTGAGAAACTCTTTCAAGACCATCTTTACCTTCTTGGGTAACCTTTTCGTCACCCATAATCATTGAACTATCATACTTTTCTTCTGTTTTATATGTGCTTACTTTATCTTCAACAACATAGCTTTCTTCAACAACACTAATTTGAGGATTTGTTTGAACTATTTTTAATTGTTGCCCAGGATATAGTAAATTATTTTCACTTGTTAAACTATCGTTTGAAAGTAAAAGTTCTGATGTACTAATTTTATTATTAAAAGCAACGCTTGTAGTAGTATCCCCTGCTTTTACAGTATAAATTTCTTCCTTATAATCGTTTCCATAAAGTAAAAACTTTGCTAAATCATTTTCATCGGTATATATTTTTTCTTTTACTGATATTTTTTCTTTTTTAACAGTAATATCTTCAGAAACATAAACATTTTCTATTATTTCACCAGTTGTATCTATTTCTGACTGAGTATTATTCAAATACGCAGCATATTCATCTTTACCAACATAAGTATTTATTAAAATATTTACTGCATTTTTAAACACTTTTTTATCTAAAACATAAATATGAGTTGTTTCTATTTTTTCATTATTAGTTTTCTTTAAAGAAATATCATATCCTTCAACAGTAAATGTGTCTTCTTTTTTTATTTTATTATATACTTTTTTTACTGATGTAGTTTTTCCATCATAAGTAACTATTTTTTTTATTTGTACACCTGATGGGGCATATATATGGTCTGTGTTGTATTTGTTTTTATATATTTTACCATTGTCATTTATATATTTATTTAGTTTTTCTTTTGAAGATATAACACCAAGGTTTTTGCCTTTATAATAAACTTTATAATAGTTATTAGGCTCTGTTACTTTAATATAATTAAAACCTAAGATAGGTATGAGAATAACAATAATAACTAGTGAAATAATTATTAAAAATTTACGCATTAACCCATCTCCTGTCTATCCATATTGAAAAAGGAACTTGTATTTCTTTTAAATATTAAATCAATAGTTGCGGTAGGTCCATTACGATGTTTTCCCATAATAAATTCACTTTTACTTGTTGACTCATCAATTGCAGCTTCTTTATTATAGTAATCATCTCTATAAAGGAATGCAACTATATCGGCATCTTGTTCAATAGAACCTGATTCTCTTAAATCACTAAGAAGTGGTCTTTTATCTTCTCTAGACTCAACGCTACGAGAAAGTTGTGCAAGGGCAATTACTGGTATATTTAGTTCCATTGCCATTGTTTTTAAAGACCTTGAAATTTCTGATACCTCTTGTTGTCTTTGTCCTGCATATTTTGCCGAACCACTAATAAGCTGTAGGTAGTCGATAATAACGATATCTAGTCCATCTTTTGAATTAGCAAGTCTTCTACATTTAGCTCTTATTTCACTAACTGTCATACCAGGAGTATCATCAATAAACATCTTACAATCGGCAAGTCTACTAATTGCCTCATTTACCCTTTTCCAGTCTTGATGTTCAAGTCTACCTGTACGAAGTTTATTCATCTCTATTTGCCCTACTGATGCTAGCATACGGCTAATAAGTTGCTCAGCTCCCATTTCCATATTAAATAAGGCAACTGTTTTTTTAGCATTTACCGCAATATTAACGGCTAAATTTAAGGCGAAAGCCGTTTTACCCATCGCAGGTCTTGCGGCTATTATTATAAGTTCATTTTCGTGAAAACCACTTGTAATTTTATCTAAGTCATAAAAACCAGATGGTACACCGGTTATTTCTCCTGTTTGTGATGATAATTTTTCTAAGTCAGACTGTGCTTTAAATAAAACATCTTGAATTGTTCTAAATTCTGTACCTTTTCTATTTTTAATAACATCAAACATTTGTTTTTCTGCATTATCCAAAAGGTCTCCTACACTATCGGTACTATTAAAACCATCACTTGCGATTTTTGTAGCAGTTTCAATTAAATTTCTTCTTAAAGAAGAATTATAAACTATTTTAATGTATTCATTAACATTAGCGGCCGTTGGTACAAAGTTTATTATTTCTGTTAAATACTCTACACCACCAACATTACCAAGTATTTTTCTTTTATCAAGTTCAGCGGTTACCGTAGTTATATCAATCGGCGTTCCAAGGTCAGTTAAAAATTTTACTACTTCAAATATATATCCATGAGCATCTAAATAAAAATCTTCTTTATGAAGCTCTTCGATTACCGTTTGAAGAGCATATTTACTTAAAAACATTGAGCCAATTACCGACTTTTCTGCATCTAAATTATGTGGGAGAGTTCTTTCTATCACACTATCACCTTATTCCTGTAATTCTATTTTTAAATTTGCGATTACTTCTTTATGAAGATTTACTTTTACTATTGTAGTTCCAAGAGTATTTACTGGAACATCTAAAATTATTTTTTTCTTATCTATATTAAAACCTTTTTCTTTAAGTTCACTTGCAATTTGTTTAGTACTTACTGTACCAAAAACCTTACCACCTTGTCCAGTCTTTACCTTAAAAACTAATTTTATTTTTTCTACATTATTTTTCAAGGTTTTAGCCTCTTTTAATTCCTTTTCATCTTTAATTCTTTTTTCTTCTTTTTGCTTATTAAGCACATTTGTACTACCATCTGTTTGTTTAACGGCTAAATTATTATTTATTAAAAAAGCACCATATCCATCTTTAACTGTTAATACATCACCTTTTTTACCTTGCTTTTTAACATCTTCTAATAATATTACTCGCATATTATTCCTCCTTAATTGCTTCTTTAATCATTTCTACAACTTGTTTTATTGATTTATCTTTTATTTGTGCAGCCGCATCAGTTATATGACCACCGCCACCTATCATACTCATTATTACACCAACACTTACTTTTCCCATTGAACGTGCACTTACGCCTGTAACATTTTTACTTATTTTACCAACAGTAAATGATACTTCAACTCCATCAAACCTAAGCATTTCATCAGCAACTATGGCAAGATCAACATTATCATATATTTCTTCATTCATTTCACAAAGTAAGTATTTTTCTTTTATATAATAACTGTTTTTAATAAAATTATGTCTTCTAATAAAATCTTCCCTAGAACCTTTTAAGATTTCTTGTTTTAATATAGAATCGGATCCCCTTTTAGTTAAATAGGCCGCAATTTTAAAGGTATCTTCAGTAGTTTTTAAATTATAACCATTTGTATCTATTTCAAGACCGGCCTGCATAGTAGTAAGAATTACTGGATCTAATGTTTTGTTTAAATATTTCAAATACCCTGTTATTATTTCCACCGTACTTGATTTATTTGAATTTATATATTCAAATATAGCGTTTTCTATATGACTAGAGCTATTCATATGGTGATCTATTACAAAAACATCTTTTATTTTTTCACAAACAGTAACGTCTTCTACTAGTTCTGGTTTTTGAGTATCTAATACAATTAACAATGTGTTTTCATTTATTACTTCATCTATTTTTTTTGAAGATATAAAATTTATTTTAATACCTTTGTCTATTATTGCATTTACTCCTTTTTCAAGCGAAAGATTTACTTTTTCATCTGGCCATATAATATATGATTGTTTTTTCATACTATCGCATATTTTAGATAGTGCAATACAGCATGCCATACCATCTAAGTCTGGTCTTTTATGTGTCATAAAAATAATATTTGAATGATTTTTTATATTTTTTGTAAGTTTTTCAAACAAATAATCCATAATCTCACCTTCGTTTATAATTATACTATATTTTTGAATAATTAAAAAGCATAAATCATTAAGATTCTATGCTTTTTTTGTATGTATCTACTCTATCAGGTAAATTAAGTGCGAGTTTTGCAGTTTCTTTATTGAATAACTTTTCTTGTTCAATTTTAAGTGCTTTCGCAATTGTATCAATATTTTTACAAGTTAAATTTGCAATACCTGTTTCAATTGTAGAAATATAAGCCATTTTAAAACCTGTCTTTTCTGCGAATTTTTCTTGTGTCCATTTATTTTGATATCTGTATAATTTTGTGTTTAAACCTACTAGTTCAGTAGCACTCATTTTAGTCATTTTCTCACCCATTTCCTTTTTCATTTAAAACTTATACATACAAAAATTATAAATTCATATGTTCAAAAATTTAATACCCCTAAAACTTAATAATTATTATACTACAAAAATATTATAAGTCAAACAAATATATATAACAAAATTTGACAAAAATGTATTTTTAATATATTATATCTACCACGAGGTGAAATTATGGATACAAATAAATTAAATGAGCTTATTGAACAGGTAGGACAAATTACATATAACTGTGGTGTTATTAAGTTAAACAGCGATGAAACAGATGTCGAATATTTAAGAATTGATAATCACATTTATGATAAAGAGGCAATTTTTAATGGTAGTTCTATTAAAATGATAAGGAAACTACAAGAAGCCAAAAAAATTTTAAGGGAAATTGATGATATGAATACTTTATCGAATGAAATAATGGAATTTATTATTATGTACCATCCTATTTGTATTGGCATTCGTAACGACCTTGGAATAAATCAAATGAAAGAGGGAGAAATACCTTGCTACTTTGAACATTTATTACAAACTTGGGATGAATGGGCAAAGGACGAATTTAAAATTTCTGGGTATGTTCCAAAAACCAAAGTAAAAAACAAAAATGTTTTAATGTCTCAGTCCACTTTTATTAGTACATTGGATGAAGAGGATATCAGTGAAAATCTTAGATATGAAGAAAATGTATGCCCACTTTATAGAGCATATAACAGCGTACTTAAAGTTAAAGAGTTTTTTAATGATAATCCCAATTATTTAAAAAGTTTAAATAGTGAATTTAAAAATATTAAATTTGAAGCCGGAAAAGATAGATTTCCAATTATAAAACTTATTACTAAAAATAAATGTACTTATATTTATGATTTTAGAAAGCCTAAAAAAAGAGAGGCTTGCCTTCAAATGTTACAACTTTCCATCTTTGATAAAATTAAAAAAGAAAGTCCTAAACCTGCCAATAAAAATAGGGCAAATGTATTTCAAAAAAAGAAAACTTTACAATTAACGCCTATTATAAATAACACAATAAAAAGATAGTTTGGTTCTATCTTTTATTTTTCCCATTGCCAGTTTTTTATCTCTGGCATATCTTCACCATTTTCTCTAATATAAGCATTGTGCTTTATTATTTTATTTTTCATTTTTTCCATCAAATATATTTCTTTACTTGTTTTATTAGGTAAATGTCTAATAACATCTTCCACTAAACTAAATCTATCTATTTTATTTTGAACTCGCATATCAAATGGGGTAGTTATTGTTCCTTCTTCAAGATACCCATGAACTGATATGTTTTTATTATTTCTTAAATATGTTAGTTCATGAATTAAAGTGGGGTAGCCATGATATGCAAAAATAATTGGTTTATCTTTGGTAAATAATAAATCATATTC
>CAYXTH010000045.1:0-7653 GCA_964468025.1 uncultured Muribaculaceae bacterium
TTTTTGTTAAATTGTTGTAAATGTCGTAAAAAATCAAATAAAAACTATTTACAAAAAACAAACAAAATAGTAAAATAGTGGTGTACAGTGTTAAATAGTGGGTAAAAGTGGGTGATTTTATGTTCATTGGTGAATATCATCATACTATGGATGAAAAAGGAAGACTTACAATTCCTTCAAAAATTAGATATGAACTTGGTGAAGAGTTTGTTGTAACTAGGGGTCTTGATGGATGTTTATTTGTTTATAAAACATCTGATTGGAACGAGTTAATAGATAATTACAAAAATTTACCTAATATAAAAGATGCCCGTAATTTTATGAGATTTTTCCTATCAGGGGCTAGTAAAATGGGGTTTGATAAACAAGGAAGAATCAATATACCACTACCATTAATTAAATACGCTGATTTAAAAAAAGAATGCACTATTGTTGGTGTAGGAGATCGCTTAGAAATTTGGAGCGAAGAGAAATGGAATGATTTTATTGATAAAAATATTACCGATTTATCAGATACTTATGACAGTTTGTTTGTGAGTAAAAATGCATAATACAGTTTTATTAAATGAAACCGTAAAATATTTAAATTTAAAAGATAATAGTATTATTATTGATTGTACCTTAGGTTATGCAGGGCATAGTAGTCTTATATTAAAACAAATAACAAATGGTTATTTATATGCTTTTGACCAAGATACAAATGCAATTAAATATGCGGATGACAAACTAAAAAAAATAGGTAATAATTATGAAATCATTTATACCAATTTTGAAAACTTAAAAGAAGAAATGACAAAAAGGAATACAAACATAGATGGCATTTTATTTGATTTAGGTGTATCCTCTCCACAACTTGATAATGCAGATAGGGGCTTTAGTTTTCACAAAGATGCTCCCCTTGATATGAGAATGGACACTAATCAAAAATTTTCGGCTTATGATATAGTAAATACTTATAATTATGAAAGCCTTGTAAATATTTTTTATAAATATGGAGAAGAAAAATATTCAAGTAGTATTGCTAAAAAAATAATTGAAAAAAGACCTGTAAATACAACACTTGAACTTGCCGAAATAATTAAAGAAAGTATTCCAGAAAAATATAGACGAAAGGGACATCCTGCAAGAAAAGTATTTCAGGCGATTAGAATTGAAGTTAATAATGAACTTGGTGTTTTTGAAAAAGCCTTAAAAGATGCCTTAGAGTTAATAAATATAGGTGGTAGAGTTTGTGTTATTACGTTTCATTCTTTGGAAGATAAAATGTGCAAACAAATATTTAATGAAGTAAGTAAAATACCAAAAGAACTTGCTAAAATGCCAGTTATTCCAAAAGAGTATGAACCAAAATATAAATTAATCGCAAACATATCACCAACAAATGAAGAAATAGAGGAAAATAATAGATGCAGAAGTGCAAGACTTAGAGTAATAGAAAGGGTTAGATAATATGGCTAGAAAAAAAAGAAAAGTAAAATTTACTAGAGGTGAAAAACTATTATATTTTTATGGAGCTATTGCTATTATATTTACCATTACTTTAAAAATATTTTGTGGAGCATCTATTGGTGAACTTAAAATGAGTATTGAAGAGATGAATTATAAAATAGATGATCAAAAGAAAACTAATGAAAGTCTTGCAATGAAAGTTAATGAACTTACTTCTTTTGAAAATGTTAATGGTGTTGTTAAAGAAATGGGTCTTGCTTATAATAATGATAATATAATTGTGGTTGATGATTAAAAGAAGGTGAAATAAGTGAAAGAAAGAAAACAAAGAAGACAAACTTGGAAATTTCCTAAAATGATTTTTTTGTTTTTTTTCGTTTGTATAATTATACTTTTTATAAGGTATATTTATATCGCACTTTCTCCTAATGTAAATAAAATAAATTTAAAGGAATTTGCTAAAAATAGAAATACTGTATCAAAAGTTTTAACTGCTAAACGAGGGAGTATATTTGATGCAACAGGTAATATTTTAGCTCAAAATGTAACATCTTATACTTTAATTGCTTATTTAGATAAATCAAGAAAAAAAGGCAATTATGTAAAAGATATAGATGCAACCGCAAAAGCTCTCGCAAGTGTCTTAGATGCTGATGAAAATGATATAAAATCAAAATTACAAAAGGGAAAAGATGAAGGAAAGTATCAAGTTGAATTTGGCAGTAGTGGTAAAAATATTACAGAACTTAAAAAAAGTGAAATAGAAAAGTTAGGACTTGATGGACTTGGATTTACCGAGGATTATAAAAGGTATTATCCTAATGGTAATTTTGCCTCTTATATAATTGGCTATGCTAAAACAAATGAAAAAGTAAGTGAAGGGAAAACGCTTAAAAGTATTGATGGTGAACTTGGTATTGAAGCTAAATTTGATGATATTTTAAAAGGAACTGATGGTTATTTATCTTATCAACAAGATCGTTTTGGTTACAAAATACCAGATACTGCGGAAACTAGAACTGATGCATTAGATGGAAACGATATTTATTTAACTATTGATTCTTCTATTCAAAGGTTTGTAGAAACCGAAATGCAAACGTTAAGTGAAAAATATGATCCTAAATGGGCAGTTATAGGGGTTGTGGATGCAAAAACAGGAGATGTTTTAGCTGTAGGTTCTATTCCATCATTTAATCCAAATACCCGTGATATTACAAGTTATGAAAATCCACTTGTTTCAACGGCATTTGAACCAGGCTCTACTATGAAAATTTATACTTATATGTGTGCTATTGAAAAGGGCACATATAAAGGTGATGATACTTTTAAATCAGGTACTATTCAGGTTGCGGATGCAACTATTAAAGACTGGAATAATACTGGTTGGGGGACAATAACTTTTGATAAGGGTTTTGAATATTCTAGTAATGTAGGTGTTACTAGTATGATTGATAAATTTATAAATAAAGATGATTTAAAAAATTGTTTTAGGCAGTATGGTTTTGGAAAGCTTACTGGTATTGATGTCGCCAAAGAAGTATCAGGTAACTTAGGATTTAAATATCCAGTTGAAGTTGCGAATGCTAGCTTTGGACAAGGTATAAATACAACTGCCATTCAGCACTTACAAGCACTTACTATTCTTTCTAATAATGGTAAAATGTTAAATCTACATGTTGTTAGTAAAATAGTTGATTCAAATACTGGAAAAACTACTTATACAAGAAAGGTAAAGGAAAGCAAAAACATTGTTAGTCAGGCAACTGTTAATAAAGTAAAAGAACTTATGTATAATGTAGTTAATAGCGAAGATGCCGGAGCAACAGGGAAAAGATATAAAATTGATGGTTTTGATATTATTGGTAAAACTGGTACTGCTCAAATATATAATGAAAAATCAGGTGGTTATTTAAAAGGAGATACTAATTATATTTATTCTTTTTCAGGTATGTATCCAAAAGATAATCCGGAAATTATTATATATGCTGCAGTAAAACAACCTAATGTGGGTGCAACTGTTGTGGTAAGTGATGCGGTTAATAGTTTAATGAAAAATATTGCTAAATATAAAAATATGTTTAGTGAAAATAATAATGAGGTAGAAGATATTAAAGTTGTTAAGTTAGATTCTTATATAAATCAAAAAACTGAAATTGTAAAGGCAAATTTAGAAAGTGATAAGATTTCCGTTGTTTTAGTTGGTAATGGTGATAAAATAATAAACCAGTATCCAAAAAAAGGAAGTAAAGTTCTTTCTTATGATAAGGTATTTTTGATAACTAATGATGGTGAAAATAAAATGCCTGATTTAACTGGTTATTCAAGGAGCGATGTTATTGGTTTAATGAAAACTTTGGGATATGACTATCAAATTGATGGTTATGGTTATGTTACTAACCAAAGTATTAAAGCAGGAGATCTTGTAAATGGTCAGTCTGTTAAAATAACACTTAGTGAAAAATTTAAGGAGGAGTAGATATGAAAAAAGTATTTATTTTAGTAGCGTTATTTCTGCTTACTGGATGCACATCTTCCGGAGAAGATGTTACGTGTATAACTGATGGTAAAGAAGAAATTTATAATATAAAAGATGGTCTAGTAAATAGTTTAACTATTGATGGTAAAAAGCAAAGTCAGTCTAGTGTTGATGAGTTAAATGGTACTTATTTTACTAGTGCTAAGGATAATGACGATTTAAAAAGTATGATTTACGACTATGTAAGTGGCAAAGGAGGAACTTGCAATTAATATTTATGGGAAACTGTATAGTTTCCTTTTTGTATATCTAATTCCAAAACTATTTTACACTATCCATTTATTTAAAAAATTGACATTTTCTAAAAATGTGCTATAATATGTGGCATATTTAGGAAAGGGGGATAATATGTACCAAGAAAGAAGCTCAATTTTTTCCGTAAAAAAAGTTATACTTGCTATTTTAATAATGGTATTAGTTTTCTTTATTTTAATGTGGCTATTTCCAACTAAAGGTTATTTAACAAATAATGAAAAAAGTGCGAACATTGCTAAAACATTTAGTGATAATATAACACTTATGAAAAATGCAGCTCTTAGTTACTATACTGATGAAAGATTACCTGAGAAAACAGGAGATAAAGAAAAAATGACATTATCTGATATGATAGATAACCATTTAATTACGGAACTTGTTGATAGTAATAATAAAATTTGTAATCTGAAAAAATCTTATGTAGAAATAACAAAAGAAGAAACAGAATACTTAATGAAAATAAATTTATCTTGTGATGACAAAACTGATTATATAAATACGCATATGGGAACTTATACTTATTGTACAGATACCATATGCGAAAAAAAAAATAAACTAGCTACTGATGATAATCAAAGTACACAAACTGTAGAAAATACAGGTGAACAAAATGAAACTGTAAGTACTACACAAAATACTAAAAGCAATGTTGAAAATAATTCACTGTGTCAGTATACGAAAACAATTAAAACATATACAAGTTATGGGAATTTTTCTAACTGGTCAAAAGTTAGAGTAACATCAAGTGAAACTAGAAATGTTCAAACTAAAACAGTTTATGAACAAACTGGGACATATGATAAAACATATACTACTGAAGAAAGATACCAAGCAAATAAACGAGTAATTAATGGACAAACTATATATGTATGTAGTGATGAATTTGATAATAGGGGAAGGTATGCTTATAATACTGCGTGTACAAAAAAAATTACTGTAACAAATAAAATTCCAACATATGGTAATGTTACATATTATAGATATCAAGATAGACAAGTAGTTAATAAAACAACTACAAAATGGGATAGTTGTACTAGTAATTTAACTAAACAAGGATATAGAAAAACAGGAATAGTAAAATAATCCTGTTTTTTTGTATATATTTTGTAAAAAATTAAATATATGTTCTAGTTTATTTGACTTTTTTTTGTTTCTTATGGTACTATAATTATAGTACACTAAAGATAGGGGGAGCAATCCAATGGAACAAAAATATGTATTTGAATATGAAAATGAAAATGAATTTAAAAAACTAGAAAGTGCATTAAAAAAATATAATATGCTTGCATTTAAAAAACTTTGTTTTGAATATTATCCAAAAATAAAAGCCGGTGATTTTGTAGGCAGTGTAGTTTCTAAGGATGACACTTATACTTATTATGATTTATCTCTTCCAACGGATGCAATATTTATAAAAGTTCATGGTGAAGTGGTATTACATTATAAAGTTGATGTAGTAAATAAAAAAATAATCATTGTGAGTTTAAGCCCTGTGAAAATATTAAGTGAGGGACATCAATCTGAACTTGTTACTTATAAAGGAGTAATGGTTTCTAACGAGGAAAAAGACAAAGATATGTTTAAAATAAATTTACTTAAAATGATACAAAAATAGGTACTTAAAAAATATTTTTGTTTTTGTTTCTTATGATATAATTTAAAAGGGTGGTTTGTATGTTAGACATTACAAAAATAAAAGATATTCATTTAAAAAATAAATATATAAAAGTAATAAATTTATGTGAAACAAGGCCTATTTTAAATGAAATGTTTTATGATTTTATGAAAGACGTTGATAATACTTTTACGGATGAAGATTTATATGACTTACTTGAAAGTTTTATCAGTATATTTGTGCCACTTACTCCAAGTGATAAAGTAGCACTTTGTTTTTATTCTATTTTACACGAAAAAAGTATTTCTAGTATAAAAGATGAACTTGAACAAGAAAGAAAATCAAAAAAATTTAGTATAAATATAAACTATGTAAATCCTTTTGTTCTAGATAAAATACCTTTTACACTTACAAAAGATTATTTCACATTTGAAGATGATTACATTAGTACTATTGAAACTGATGGAAAAATATCAGTAGATAGTAAAACTGAGTATAGTTTTTCATTTGCTAAAGCTGATTGTTATGTTGATAATGCATCAGTAATTTGGTTTTATCAAAACTATGATAGTATTCCTGTATGGGCAACAGTATTTGTTGATGAATCTAAGAATATGAATGATTTAGATGTCATCGCAACTTGTGGCATATTTAGAGAATATGCAGTATATAATTGTTATTCTAGCGGTGAAAAGATAAAGGGGATATTTAAAAAAAATAATAAAACCAGGTAACGACATTAGTGTTGCTACCTAGTTTTTTTGTGCAATATTTTAAAAATACAAAAAATATGTACCTAATTTGTACCTAATTAATTTTAAATATACAAAAACCCTTGAAAAACAAGGGTAAAATTCATAATGGTGCGGGTGAAGGGACTTGAACCCCCATGCCGTAAGGCGCTAGATCCTAAGTCTAGTGCGTCTACCAATTTCGCCACACCCGCAATTAAAATGGTGGACCCTGGTGGACTCGAACCACCGACCGCACGGTTATGAGCCGCGTGCTCTAACCAACTGAGCTAAGGGTCCATAACCCAATTGACTTTTACATCATAACATATTTCTTTATTTAATGCAATAAGTTTTTAATAATTTGTAAAAAAACTGTGAAAAATGAGTAAAAATGATATTATTTCTGATACAAATAATTTATAAAAAACATTCAAAGAACATAAGAATATATTATTATAATGTAAAGTATGTTATAATATACAAAGAAAAAGGTGATAAAATGAAATTATATAATACACTAACAAGACAAATACAACAGTTTATACCGCGTAATAAAAATGAAATAACTTTATATACTTGTGGTCCAACTGTATATCATTATGCTCATATTGGAAATATGCGAAACTATATATCTGAAGATGTACTTGAAAAGACACTAAACTATTTAGGTTACAATGTTAAAAGATGTATGAATATTACTGATGTAGGCCATTTAACAAGTGATTCTGATAGTGGTGATGATAAAATGCTTAAAGGAGCAAAAAGAGAGCATTCCTCGGTTTTAGATATCGCAAGAAAATATACGGATGCTTTTAAAGAAGACTGTAAAAAGTTAAATATAAAATTGCCTAGTATTATAGTTCCTGCAACAACTTGTATAGATGAATATATTAAAATGATAAAAGAATTATTAAAAAAAGATTATGCCTATAAATCAAACGGTAATGTATATTTTGATATAACTAAACTAGATGATTACTATGCTTTAACTAATCATAAGATAGATGAAATGGTGGTTGGTGTAAGAGAAGGTGTTACTAATGATGGAAATAAACGTAATCAAG
>CAYXTH010000046.1:0-7412 GCA_964468025.1 uncultured Muribaculaceae bacterium
TTTGATAACTTAATATATTTTTTAAATAAAGAAAATTTTAATTATAATTATCCTCTTGAAGATTTATCAAAAAACATTAATCATTTTCCACTTTTAAGTAGAGATAATATTTTATATAATGTCGGCGGTATATTAAATCATAATTTATATTTTTTAAGTTTAAATAAAAATCAAAGTCTTCCTACTGGGAAATTACTTAAAAAAATAAATACTCAGTGGGGTAGTATTAGTAATTTTATTAAATCTTTTAATAAAAGAGCCCGTCTTTTAGTTGGCTCTGGTTATACTTTTTTAGCGGCTAATACTACTGGTGATTTGCTTATTTTGAATATGATAAATCAAGAAACACCATATACTTATAATTTACTGCCTTTATTTAATATAGACCTTTGGGAACACGCTTATTATTTAGAATATAAAAATGACCGTGATAGTTATATAAATAATTTTTGGAATAAAGCCAACTTTCAGTATGCTAGTAAAAAATATGAAGAAAGTTTTTAAATATGTTTGATAAGTTAAAAGAAGAATATTTAAATGAATTAAAAAAATTACTTACAGATGATACATTTTTTGAAATGATTAGTGAAATTTTTAGGGAAACAAAAAAATTAAATGCCATGGTTTTATTTCCTAAAAATATAGAAGAATTAGTACTCGCCCGTCTTGTTGTAAGTAGTATAAAAAAGAATATTAAAGTAAATGAACTAGCAAATAAAGGAATTATTAAGGTTGATTTTAATGATAATATGTTTGTACAGTTTGTAAAAATTTCAATGACCGGTAGTAATAAAGAATTAAAAATTTTTTTAGAAGGCACTAAAAATAATGATTTTGTGGGTAATATAATAGTTGATAGTTCAATATTTTTTGCAAATTATACTAAAGAGGCTCATAATAGTAATACTGGTTTTAATATAAACGATTCATTATTTATGCTTCAAATGAAATATATGAAAAAAATGCTTGAAGATGTTGCTAGTTATAAAAAAGAAGATATAAAAGGATTAACTTTATATTATCAAAATATGATAAATGCGATGGAAAATAGGGTTTTGGTTTTAACTAGGACTAATAAAAAAATATTATAATCACAAGAAATTGTGTTTTTTTTGTATAAAAAAAATTATGAGTTTCATAATAAATTTAGGAGGAATTTAAATGGAAATAAATAAATACAAGGAAATTGTAAATAAACATACACCAAAAGAAGAAATTTTGTATAATGCGATAATTGCTTTTATCATTGGTGGTATTATGGGAATTATTGGCCAATTATTAGTTAGTTTTTATGGCTATTATTTTGATTTGTCTTTTAAAGACGCTAGTGTTTATATGATTGTAACTTTAATATTTTTAAGTTGTCTACTTACTGGTTTTGGTTTTTTTGATAAAGTTGTTAATTTTTGTAAATGTGGTTTAATTATTCCAATTACTGGTTTTGCCCACGCAACTATGAGTGCGGCTCTTGAATATAGAAAAGAAGGTTTTGTTGCAGGTCTTGGGGCAAGTATGTTAAAGCTTTCTGGTGCGGTTATTATTTTTGGTGTAGTAAGTGCGTGGACTTTTAGTTTACTGAGATTATTGATAGGGGAGATATAATGACACAAAAATATAAAAATGTATACATAAATGAAACAAGTACTGTAACAGGCCCTTATGAAAATAATGGACCGTTTAATAAGTTGTTTGATAAAAGTTATACTGATTTATACTTTGGTAAAAAAACTTGGGAAGATGCGGAAAGTAAATCCATAAATGACGCTATTGATATTTTATTAAAAAAACTTGATAGCAATGTTTTTAATATTGACTTAATTATTTCAGGGGATTTATTAAATCAAATAACCGCCTCTAATTATGCCATGATAAATGTTCCAGTTGCTTATATTGGTGTATATGCAGCTTGTGCGACTAGCACGCTTGGACTTTTGGTGGGGGCAAATATGATAGAAAATGGTATGGTAGAAAATACTATTTGTACGGTATCTTCTCATAATAATGGTGCAGAAAAACAATTTAGATATCCCGTTGAATATGGTGGGCCAAAACCTAAAACAACTACATTTACCGCAACTGGTGCCGCAGGTGCATATCTTTCTAGCGAAAAAAGAGGTATTAAATTAGAAAGTTCAACCATAGGTAAAGTTATTGATTCTAATATTAATGATGTATATCATATGGGGGCAGTAATGGCTCCAGCAGCCGCAGACACTATTTATAGTCATTTAAAAGATACTGGAAGAAATATAAATTATTATGATTTAATTTTAACAGGGGATTTAGGTATTTACGGAAAAGAAATTTTAAAGGAATATATGGCAAAAGAATATGGCATTAGTTTAGAAAAATATAATGATACTGGTGTAATGCTTTATGATTTAGACACACAATCAGTATATGCTGGGGCAAGTGGACCAGTATGTGCACCACTTGTTGTTTATAGTTATATTTTTAGTCAAATGAAAATGGGTAAATTAAAAAAGGTTTTATTAGTAGCGACCGGTGCTTTAATGAGTACATCTAGGTTTAATGAAAAAGAAACAATACCCGCAGTAGCCCACGCTATTAGTTTGGAGGCGTTATAATGATATATTTAAATGCTTTTATATTCGCAGGACTTGTATGTGCATTTGCACAAATTATTTTAGATAAATTTAAATTAACACCAGGACATGTTACTGTTATGTTTGTTATATTAGGTGCTTTTTTAGATGTGTTTAATATTTATGATAAATTTGTTTTATGGGCCGGTGCTGGTGCACTTGTACCTATTACAAGTTTTGGACATATGCTTACTCATGGGGCAATTATGGGTTACCACGATAGTGGTATTATGGGACTTTTAATTGGTGCTTTTGACTTAACATCCGCAGGGATATGTGCGGTAATTATTTTTTCGTTTTACTTATCTTTAATATTTGTGCCTAAAGATTAATATACTTTTTTTTTGATTTAATACTTTCAAAATATTCACTGGTAATAGTATTTGCTTGTTTAATTTTATCATCATCAAGTGTTCTAGATACAATATCTCTCATAAGATATAATATTTCATTGTCAGGGCATATAATCATATTACAAAATAAATCCAAATACTTTAAAACAGTAAAAAATTCTTTTTTAGTTCCATAAGTGCAAAAAGTATTATAAACAAAATTAGGATCATTATGAAAATAAGCATTTTCTAACATGCTTTTATCATAAGCGAGAAGTTCTATCATTCTTAAAATAGAAACAGACATTTTATAAGATGAGTTTGTAAAATCTTCTTCAAAAAACTTTCTTCTATTTAAAAGTTCAGTATAGGCTTCATTTAATCCACTATATAAACAACCTTGCCTAAAGCCCGAGATACAACATTTTTTAAAATTCACAGTCGACGACATATGCAAAAGCTCATGTCCAAGGGCATCTTTATTATAATAAGTTATTTTATTATCATAAACATTATAAAGCCCATCAGTCTTATTTTGCTTTAAGAATATCGCAAGCTTACTAAACTCTTTTTTTTGAAGTTTTACTCCCTTAATATTTAAGTTACATAGGCGTAAGTTATCGTTATTAGTAGTATTAATTAGTGCTTTGATGATATTTTTAAAATCTTTTGGGAAATATTTTTTATTTATGAAATCTAATATATCATTTTTAAAATCTATGTTAAAGGTATGATAGGAAGCAATTGGTATAGTACTTTCTTTTGTTTTGTTATAAATATCCTTATAGAGTTTATCAAAATATTCATAAGAACCAAAAAATGGTGATTTTGTTTTATTGAATGTATTTTCAAACATTAAATCTCCTCCAAGCGATATTAAGTATATCATTTAAAAATTTAATTTTCAAGCACTGTTATAAAAGATGTGTTATAATAGTTAAATAAAGGAGAAAAAAATATGGATAATATAGTTATAAAAGGTGCGAGAGAAAATAATTTAAAAAATATAGATATAACATTACCTAAAAATAAATTGATTGTTATGACAGGTGTAAGTGGCAGTGGTAAAAGTAGTTTAGCGTTTAATACAATTTATGCGGAGGGTCAAAGAAGATACGTTGAAAGTTTAAGTGCATACGCTAGGCAATTTTTAGGTGGCACTGATAAACCACTTGTTGATAGTATAGAAGGACTTAGTCCATCTATTAGTATAGACCAAAAAACTACTAATAAAAATCCTAGAAGTACTGTGGGTACTGTTACTGAAATATATGATTATTTAAGATTGCTATATGCGAGAATTGGTATTCCTTATTGTCCCATTCATAATATTCCTATATCTTCTCAAAGTGTTGAAGAAATGGTTAATGATGTTTTAAATTTAGAAAATGGTACTAAAATAAGGGTTTTAGGACCGATAGCTACGCTTGAAAAAGGTACTCATAAAGATTTATTAGAACAACTTAAAAAAGATGGTTATGTACGTGCTTGTATTGATGATATTGATTATGATTTATCAGAAGATATAAAACTTGAAAAAAATAAGAAACACACTATTGAGGTTGTTGTTGATAGGCTTGTTATTAAAGATGAAATTAGAAGTAGACTTTTTGAGTCAATAGAAACCGCAACTAAACTTGGTAAGGGAAAAGTTTTAATTGATGTTATTGGCGGAGAAAAACTTTTAATGAGTGAAACTTATGCTTGTCCAAAATGCGATTTTTCACTACCTGAATTAGAACCTAGAATGTTTTCATTTAATGCCCCTTGGGGTGCATGTGGAGAGTGTAAGGGTCTTGGTGTAAAATACAAAATAGATGAAGATTTAGTTATTCCAGATAAAAGTTTAAGTATTAATGATGGTGCTATTAAAGTTATAAATAGTGATGATGAAAATAATATCACATTTACTAATTTATATACTGCTTGTGAGTATTATAATATTGATATGAATAAACCAGTAAAGGATCTTACAAGGCATGAACTTGATATTGTTTTATATGGCACAACTGATATTTTAACATTTAATTATATATCAAAAGCAGGTAATAAAAGGACAACAAAAAGTGTTTACGAGGGTATTATTACCAATTTAGAACGTAGATATATGGAGACAAAAAGTACTTGGATTAGACAGTGGATTGAAAATTATATGACTGAACTTGTTTGTCCTAAATGTAAAGGTGCGAGATTAAATGATGGAATTTTATCGGTGAAAATAGGTGGCATAAATATTTATGAACTTACATGTATGAGTATTAAAGATATTTATAAATTTTTTAAGAGTTTGAAATTATCTAAAAGTGAAAAAGAAATATCAGAGCTTATTGTAAATGAAATAAATGATAGATTACACTTTTTAATAAATGTAGGACTTGAATATTTAACTTTATCTAGAAGTGCGGCTACATTATCAGGCGGTGAAGCCCAACGTATTCGTCTTGCTACTCAAATTGGGTCTAGACTTACAGGAGTACTTTATGTACTTGATGAGCCATCAATTGGATTACACCAAAGGGATAATCAAAGGCTAATAAACTCTTTAAAAGAAATGCGTGATTTAGGTAATACTTTAATTGTTGTTGAACATGATACTGATACTATGCTTGAAGCTGATTATTTGGTTGATATTGGACCGCAAGCTGGTCAGCATGGTGGCTATGTAGTCGCAAAAGGTACTCCAAAAGAAGTAATGGAAAATGAAAATAGTTTAACTGGTAAATATTTAAGTGGTAAACTTAAAATAGATGTTCCAAGCAAAAGAAGACGTGGTAATAAAAAATATTTAGAAATTAAAGGTGCTAGTGAAAACAACTTAAAAAATGTTAATATTAAGTTTCCACTTGGCAAGTTTATTTGTGTAACTGGTGTAAGTGGTAGTGGTAAAAGTACTTTAATAAATGAAATTTTATATAGGGTAATTGCCAATAATTTATATAAAAATAAATTAAAACCTGGTAAGTTTAAAAGCATTAAAGGATTAGAAAATATTGATAAGGTAATTGATATATCACAAGAACCAATAGGAAGAACACCAAGAAGTAATCCAGCTACTTATGTAGGTGTTTTTGATGATATTAGGGATGTTTTCGCATCTACTAAGGAAGCAAAAATGCGAGGTTATGATAAAGGGAGATTTTCATTTAATGTAAAAGGTGGAAGATGTGAAGCCTGCTGGGGAGATGGTGTTAAAAAAATAGAAATGCATTTTTTACCAGATGTATATGTTCCTTGTGAAGTTTGCCATGGTACGAGATATAATACAGAAACACTTCAAATAAAATATAAAGGTAAAAATATTTATGATGTTTTAGAAATGACTGTTGAAGAAGCATTAAAATTTTTTGAAAATGTACCAAAGATAAAAAATAAACTACAAATTCTTGTAGATGTAGGACTTTCATACATTAAACTTGGTCAAAGTGCACCAACTTTATCAGGGGGAGAAGCTGCTAGAGTAAAACTTGCAAAGGAGTTACAAAAAAAGCCTACTGGTAAAAGTTTATTTATTTTAGATGAACCAACTACTGGTCTTCATCTTGATGATATTAAAAAATTATTATTAATTTTAAATAGAATTGTTGATAATGGAGATACTGTTTTAGTTATTGAACATAATCTTGATGTTATTAAGGTTGCAGATTATATTATTGATTTAGGTCCAGAAGGTGGAGATGGTGGTGGCCAAATTGTATTTACTGGTACTCCGGAAGATATTATAAAAGAAGAAAAAAGTTATACTGGAAAATTTTTAAAGCCATATATTTAAGTATGGCTTTTTAATTTACAAAAATCCGCTTAATTCAATTAAGCGGTTATCAAGATTCTTTAGTGACTAGTACATAATTTAAGATCACTATTTAAAATAATATAATATATTTTGTAAGAAATAAATCTTACAAGTACTTATTATCATATTTAATTATAGAAAACAATATTTTTTATAAAAAAAATTAAAAACATTTATTTTAAAAAAACTTCTTTACACAACAACCTTAATATGATATAATGTAATCACTTAATCATTTGGGCTCGTTTTGGTTTCGACGGGTATATGGAGATTTAAACTGCAAGTCGAAGGTACGCGTTAAGTACAATCCTAAATATAAATGGAAAAAATGAAGGCTATAATGGCCAATTAGCTTTTGCTTAATATAAATGCAAAGCGCTCTTATTTATTCTCATCCCACAAGAATTTATAAGGGCTCACATTAGTGGGATATATTATTGTTCTGTCTAGGGATAATAATGAACATAATAGACTTACTAATAAATTGGTGGCTAATTACCTTATTTATTAGGAAATTCATTAATTAGCTAAACTTGTAGATGTTTATTTTAAAGTATATTTGGACAGGAGTTCAATTCTCCTCGGGTCCACCAAATTGATATTTACCCTTGATTTTCAAGGGTTTTAGTTATGCTAAAGGCTCTACGAATGGCAATTCATATAGTGGTATTATGGGTAAACCAA
>CAYXTH010000047.1:0-7089 GCA_964468025.1 uncultured Muribaculaceae bacterium
TTTAACAAAAATAATGTGTATTAAAGAAGAAAGAATAATTCTTAATGGTAATATGTGCAGATTATTAAAAGGGTATGTATCTAAAATAATTGTTTCCTTTATAGATGATTATAAAAACGTTAGAAAAAATGAAAGGATTTTAAACTTTAAAGAGTTTACTGAAAATGATTATAAACTTATAGGAGAAAATTTTAGTAAAATTGCTAGTAAAAGCAATATGACTGTTCAAACTTGTTTTGAAGATAGAACCTTAACTGAATATAGTTTTATACAAAGGGAATGTCTTTCTCATACTCTTGCCTATATGCTAACAGGTAAAACTTATAAAAAATGGGCTGCTAGAAAAGAAAGAAAATGTAATTGTGTTCAAATGGTAGATATAGGAGTTTATAATTCGTGTAGACATTTTTGTAAATATTGTTATGCAAATTTTAATGAAAACAAGGTATGCGATAATTTTAATAATCATATAAAATCATCTTCTTTATTAATAGGCACTTTAAAAAATACCGATACTATTAAAATAAGAAAATAAATGTACGTGATACATTAAAACGGCGAATTTTTCACCGTTTTTTAAATAACAAAAAAAGTATCCACCTCTTCAACCTAGTGGATACTAAACCAATTTCATTTGGTTTTAGTAAATGTTACTTCAAATACAGAAGTAAATTGCAATTCACCAAAATACGTTCTTAATAGAAATCTTGGTTGTAGTCCTATCTCCAAGGTACTATTCCTTGCATATTCGTATTATCACATTTTATGAATATTTTTGCTATACTGGAGATTTTTATAGTTAAAAAGCAGTCTTATGCTATCTTTACTTGAGTATTTATCTCATCCATAAACTCTTTTTTTATTTTTTCTAACTCATCCATAGTAGAGGCCTCAAATCTAACCGTTAAATTAGGGCCAGTATTACTAGCACGCATAAGTGCCCAACCATTTTCAAACTCTACTCTAATACCATCAATATCTTCATATTTGTAGCCTTTACTAATTACATATTCTTTTAAATTGTCTATTATTTTAAACTTATTATGTTCTTTAACCTTTATTTTAATTTCTTCGGTTGAATAGTATTTATTTATACCATCTAAAAGTTCACTAATACTTTTATCAGTATGTGATAATATTTCAATTATTCTAAGGCCAGCATAAATACCATCATCAAATCCTTGATATTTATCTCTAAAAAACAAATGGCCAGAATATTCACCACCAAAATCAAAATTACCATCTTGCATTGCCTTATTACAATACGAATTACCTGTTCTATTCATTACTGGTTCTAATCCTAATTTTTTTATTTCATCAATAAGTGTTCTAGAACACTTTACATCAAATAACGCTTTTTTATTTTTCATACTTTTACAAATATTTCTATAAATAATAAGCATAATCAAATCAGCCGGAATAAATTTTCCGTCTTCTAAAACAAGCCCTACTCTATCAGCATCGCCATCAATTCCAATACCTAAATCATAACCAAGTTTTTTTACTTTTTCCCCAAGTTTTCTCATATTTTCGCCAACCGATGGATCTGGTATGTGATGTGGAAATTCAGGATTACTATCACAATATAAATATTCACAGTTTACATTAAAATGCTCCATTATATCTTTTATAACAATGCTGCCAGTTCCATTACCACAATCAAACACAACATTTAATTTTTTATTACCTAAATTTGTACATTTAACAATATTCTTAATATATTCATCTTTTATATCATAACTTACTACCTTACCACAGCCGGTATCAAATTGACCATTATTAGTAAAGAAATAAAAATCTTCTATCATTTTACCATAGGCATTTCCAAAATCATCAAAGGCAATTTTAAAACCATTATATTCTTTTGGATTATGACTAGCAGTTATCATAATACCTGCAGGTATATTAAAATACTTCCTCGCAAAATAATACATAGGTGTTGTTACAAGCCCTAAATCAATAACATTCATATTACTATCGACAAGTCCTTTTATTAAAGCTTTGCTTAAAGATGGAGAAGATATCCTATTATCATGGCCAACTAAAACCTTATAATGTTCTCTTCCTTTTATATAAGTACCAAAACTCCTACCTATTGTATAAGCAGTATCTTCATCTAAATCTTCACTATAAATACCTCTAATATCGTATTCTCTAAATATATGTTTATCTACTTTTTTTATTCTCATAATCATTCCTCCTATTATATTTAAGTATATCACATTTTTAAATAAAGTTATCAACTTTCTATATTATGCATACTGTTATATATTTTTTTACAATTATCTGTTATAACATTTATCATTTTTCCATCCAAAAGAGAATAATCATTTACAGTCCAAGTAAAAACATTTTCTTTTTTATTTTTATCTAAATTACCAATATAAATAGAATTAAAATCAAAATCATTATTGACATGTTTTAAATTAGTTTTTTTACCAATTAAAAGCCCTGCCTTATAATTTGGATATTTCTTTTTAAAATATTTTAAAAAGTCATAGTTAAAGCTACAAATATAATAATTTAAGTTATATTTTTTTAAAACGTTCACTAGCTTAAAAGCCAAATATTTAAAATGTTTTCTTTCTTCTTTTACTTCTATTAAAATGATTTTATCATTTTTTACATTCATAAGTATTTCTTCCAAAGTATTTAATCCTTGTTTTTGTAATTTTTTTATACAAGTTTTATTTATAAAAAAACCATTTGTAAATAAATCATGAGATACTATAAACTTATGATCTTTGGTAAACCTAATATCAAACTCTACCCCATCAGTATATTTACTATTTAAACTACTAACAATAGCTTCCAAAGAATTTTCTTTATGAACACCATCATTACCACGATGTGCAATTATTTTCATACATACCACCACTTAAATATATTATTTAAAATTTATTTTATTAACTAGCCTTTCACAAAGGTTGTAGTAAAAATTAAACATCATTACCGCTAGTGTACCAAGAACAATTAATAAAACAAGTAAATTTGGCGTTAAAATTACTAATGAGAATAAATTTCTAAGTCCTATAATAAACACTATAAATATAGTAATTAATGTACCAAACAAAATTTTTCTAAGTAAATTAAAAGGTAAACTTATTTTATATAAAAGCATAAAACCAGTAAATCCTGTAAGTACTACCGCAAGGGTTGAAACCTCGGAACTTGAAAGTCTTATTATATAAGGAAGAGTGCTTATAATTAAAACATTTGAAACAATAGTAAGAGCGGTTGGCAATGATTTTTTTAAAACATTTATAATTATTTTACCATTTATCCTTTCATTATTTGGTTCAAGTGCGAGTACAAAAGATGGAATACCTATTGTTACCATACTAGTTAAGGTAAGCTGTATTGGTATAAAAGGATACTTTATATTTAGAAATAAGAATATAATTGCAAGAAGAGTTGCATAAGTTGTTTTGCATAAGAACAAAGAAGATGATCTTTGAATATTATTTATACTTCGTCTTCCCTCTCCTACTACTTTTGGCATTGATGAAAAATTAGAATCCAAAAGTACAAGTTGTGAAACTGTTCTTGCGGCATCACTACCACTATTCATCGCAATACTACAATCGGCTTCTTTAAGTGCTAAAACATCATTTACCCCGTCTCCTGTCATCGCAACTGTATGACCAGCGTTTTTTAAAGCAATTATAAGTTCCTTTTTTTCATTTGGTTTTACCCTACCAAAAACATTATATATAGAAACTATCTCACTAATAGGTTTATCATTTTTAGACATATCAATATATTTTACATTTTCAAGTCCTACTTTTTTAGCAACTCCTGATACAGTAATCGGGCTATCTCCTGATATAAGTTTTATATCAACGCCCTGCTCTTTAAAGTATTTTAAAGTCATACTTGCCTCCGGCCTTATCTCATCACTAATTAAAATAAGAGCCATTGGTTTTACTTTTTTAGGCAAATTTTCAGTAAGATTTTCATATACTCGTGCAAGCATAACTACCCTATTATCTAATGAATAATTTTTATTTATAGGTGCATCTGGGCAAATAATTTCAGGTGCTCCTAATATATAACTTGTATTTTTAAATGAAATGCCAGACCATTTTTTTTGAGAAGAAAACGGTATAATTTTTTCAATGTCATAGTCATTATAAACACTATATTTATCACCAATAGCTTTCATAGTTTGATTATCTGCATCCATATGATAACTCATAATACCAAGAATATTTTCACATTCTTTTATATCAGAGTCTATGGGTATTAACTTATTTACTTTCATAATTCCCTTAGTAAGAGTACCTGTTTTATCAAGACAAATGGTATCTACTCTCGCAAGAGTTTCAATACAATATAATTCCTGCACTAAAACTTTTTCTTTACTAAGCCTAATAACACTTACTGCTAAAACAGTGCTTGTAAGTAAAACAAGTCCTTCTGGTATCATTCCTATTAAGGAGGCAACAGTACTTACAACGGCTTTTTCGAAAGTATTCCCATCTAGGCTTAATTGATGCATAAACATAAGTATTCCAAGGGGTACTATAAGTATAGATATATACTTAATTATTTTGTTAATAAAATTCATTATTTCAGAATTTACTTTTTTTATATATTTTGCCTGAGCAGATATTTTTGCAGTATAGTTATCTTTTCCTACACGTATTACCTTTGCATTACACCATCCACTAACAATAAAACTACCTGATAAGAGCTCATCCTTAGTTTTTTTTGAAATTGATTCACTCTCTCCTGTTATTAAGGATTCATTTACTAAAACTTCTCCACTTATAATATGACAGTCTACTGGTATTTGACTACCAGGTGTTAGTTTAATGATATCATCAAGAACAATGTCATTTATACTTATTTCTTGTTCTTTTTTATCTCTAATAACTTTTGTTTTTGTTGTATTAAGTAAGGTAAGTTTATCAATAGTAAGTTTACTTCTAATTTCCTGCACTGTACTTATCAAAGTATTACATATTACTACACCTAAAAAAAGTAAGTTTTTATATGAGCCCACTAAAAATATCGCAAGCCCAAGTCCTAGGTTTAAAAAGTTAAATAATGTAAAAAAGTTATTCGTTATTATTTCTAAAATGTTTTTTGTTTTAACATCAGTGCTTATGTTAACAAGTCCTTTTTCTATTCTAGATTTTACTTCTATATTTGTGAGTCCGTTTTCCAATTTTATCACCTTAACATTAATTGTACCACAGTTTAGTTATTTTATATATATTAAAGTATTGATTTTTTTAAGTTTTTGTTAGATAATGTACCAAGGAGGAAAAAATATGACAAGAGAAGAATATGCGAATATATTATTGCCAAACAAACATGATTATAATTATTATGAAGATTTATATCCTGAAAGGAATTTGAAAGATGGTGCAATTGTAACTAGATATGCACCAAGCCCCACTGGTTTTATTCATATAGGAGCTTTATATTCGGCTTTTATTGCAAGGAAAATGGCTAGTCAAACTGACGGTGTATTATTTTTAAGAATTGAAGATACAGATCAAAAAAGAACTATTGAAAATGGTATTAGTAAGATTATAGAAGATCTTGCAAATTTTGATATTGTTTTTGATGAAGGTGTTACTCTAGACGGAGAAAAAGGTAATTACGGTCCTTATATCCAAAGTCAAAGACGCGATATTTATTTAGCGTTTGCAAAAAAACTTATTGTAGAAGATAAGGCTTATCCTTGTTTTTGCACGGAAGAGGAAGACAAACAAGATAGAGAAATACAAGCACGTAACAAAGAAAGACTTGGTTACTATGGTAAATGGGCAAGATGTAGAAATTTAAGCATGGATGATGTCCTTAAACGGGTTAATAATGGTGATAAGTATATAATTAGATTAAAGTCAAATGGTAATTTTAATAAAAAATTTACTTTTAAGGATTGCATTAAAGGTAAGGCTGAACTACCTGAAAATGATATGGATATTCCTATTATTAAGTCGGACGGACTTCCTACATACCATTTTGCACATGCGGTTGATGATCATTTAATGCATGCTACTCATATTATCCGTGGTGATGAGTGGTATCCTAGCGTCCCTATTCATACTCAGCTTTTTGTAATGCTTGGTTTTAAAGTACCAAAGTATGCTCATATTGCTCCTTTACTTAAAGAAGATAATGGTACAAGAAGAAAAATTAGTAAACGTAAAGATAAAGACGCGGCAGTAAGTTACTATCATCAAAAGGGAGTACCTAATAAAGCTATTATGCTTTACTTAGAAACACTTGCTAATTCTAATTTTGAAATGTGGCTTTCTCAAAATAAAGACAAAGATCCTAATGAGTTTATTATGGATTTTAAAAAGATGACCACTGGTGGTACTATGTTTGATTATGATAAGTTGATAAATATTTCTAAAAATTACATTAGTACACTTAAAGCTAGTGAGGTTTATGATCTTGCTTTAAATCATTTAAAAATATATGATAAAAAAATGGCTAGTTTGCTTGAAAAGTATAAGGATTATAGTATAGGTATATATAATATTGAAAGAGAACAAAAAAAACCTAGAAAAGATATTGCTTGTTTTAGTGAGATTAAAAATCAAACTTGGTATATGTATGATGAATTATTTACTGATATCAATTATCAGTGGCAAAAAATAAATGATAAAAAAGAAATTGAGTTAATTTTAAATACTTATTTTAATGAATATTATGATATAAGTGATGATAAGCAAACTTGGTTTAATAAGATGAAAGAAATGGCTGAAAAATTAGGTTATGCGGGTGATATGAAAGAATATAAAGCAAATCCCGATAAGTACAAAGGCAACATTACTGATATTAGTATGGTCATAAGAGTTGCTTTAACAAGTCAAATGATGACGCCTGATTTATACGAAATAACTAAATTGTTAAATGAAAAAATTGAAAAAAGAATTAAAATGGCTTTACAATAATCATAAAATATTATATAATTAAAAAGAACTTTTAAAGTTCTTGTGCAGGTGTAGTACAACGGTTAGTATATGGCCTTGCCAAGGCTAGGATGCCGGTTCGATTCCGGTCACTTGCTCCATTTGAAATCAACTTACGGACTTAATTGTTCGTGAGTTTTTATTTTATATA
>CAYXTH010000048.1:0-7066 GCA_964468025.1 uncultured Muribaculaceae bacterium
GTAAATACAATGCAGTTTGTTTTATCACCTTTAAATGTAACTTTAGCATTCGCATCAGTTATATCAGATGTATCAACACCATCAACGGCATATGTTGGTTTTAAGTATTTTCCACTGCTTGATTCTTTACTAATTTCATCTTCTACACTTGAACTACTTTTTTTAGTAGATTTTGACTCAGTTGTTTTTTCTTCACTTACTTCAGTAGCATTTGACTCAGTTGTTTTTTCTTCACTTACTTCAGTAGTCTTTTCATCAGTAGTACTTATCTCTTCTTGTTTAACATCTTCCCCAGTTGTATCACTTGTTTGTACAGTATCTGTTACTGTTTCATCAGTAGTAGAAGCGTTAGTATCACTTGTTTGCATGTTTTCAGTTTCTACCTGAACATCACTATCAATATCAGTAGTAAGTTCATCCGCATACGCTATCCCACTTAAATTTAGATCAGCACCAAGTATACTTCTAAATGCAATACTTGATAGCATGCCAAATCCAGCAAAAGCGACTATTCTTGCTACTTTATGAGTATCAAAAAATTTCATTACTTTTTGAACATTTTCATCTCCGAATATTTCCATACTAGTAACATTCATAAATCCTTTTACTACTTTTAGTTTCTTGTTCATATATAACCCTCCTTAACCACCTTTTCATTCCTTTTTATAAGAATTTCATCAGGTTTCAGTGATGTATGATATCACTATTTTATCATTTTGTCAAATTTTAACGAATGTGTTATTTTTTGATACAGAAGTGTTACATTTCAAACTTAAATTAGCATTTTTTCTAGTTTTTTTTGATTTAAAATTTACAGATGAAATAGTTTTAATATTTTGGTTAATTGTAAAGCAAATTTTAGTATATAAAAAACCATCAAATGATGGTTAATTAACATAAGTGGCGTCCCCGAAAGGATTCGAACCTTTGACCCACGCCTTAGAAGGGCGTTGCTCTATCCAGCTGAGCTACGGAGACATGTGCTTTTTTAAAGCACCTTAAGTATACTACAAAATAAATAATTATTCAATAGTTTTTTTACCACTTTCATAAATTTTTTCATTGTTTACAATTAGTACTACATCATCTACATCATAATTATCGTATGCAGATAAGCATATTGTATATATTACCTCTTCTAATATTTCCTTTGTATTTTCATTATCAAATATTGATGAGTTAAATTCTAAGTTTAATGTATTATCTTTATTACTGCTAGAAACTAATTTTACATCTTCGTTTAAAAAACTCATTAAATTATTATTATAATTGAAGCCTGTAGTAAGTTCATCAATAACAATAGTTATTTTGTCTCTTGTATCATTCACATACTTAGTAACTGGTACATAATAATAATTATCATTTATTTGGTTTATGTAATATACCGTAACATCAGTAATATCTTTAGTACTTGTTAAATTAAATTCTTTGTTTATTCCAAATGATCTATTTAGTGTGCTTGGTAAATTTATTTTTGTTTTCGGAAGTTTTGATAATATTTTGCTATCAACATATATAATAACATTTTTAACCTCATCAATTGATGTTAAACTATAAACTATGGCTTCAATCATTTTTTCTTCTAATTCTTCGCTTATTTCTAGAATATCTTTTGAAAAGTTAACTTTAATTAATCCATTTTCATATGATAAATCAAGTATTTCAGTATTTGGCGGTATTATAGGACTAAATCCATTTGGTATTTTATTTTCTGATGAACCTATTGTAAGAACATTTAATAATTCTCTTGCTTTATCTTCAATTTTTTCTTCTTTAACATTTATTTTTGTTTGGGCAACATATCCATTTTTATCTAATAAAAATACTGGTTTATAGTTTACATTACTGTCTACATATTCTAACTCTTCATTTATTTCTAGTTTATTTGCGGGTACTAAGTATATTAGAAAACATGCGAATAATGCGATAGTTGTAAGGGTAATTTTTCTAATTGACATTGTTTTTAGCATTTTATCACCTAAATAATTATATGAAAAAAAGGTGTTTATATAACCTTTTTAAAGTGAAAGTTCACCCAGTTTTAAAAGCTCAACAACCGCACCACATCTACCTTTAACACCAAGTTTTTGCATAGCATTTGATATATGATTTCTAACAGTTTTTTCACTTATATTAAGAGTATTTGCGATTTCACTTGTAGTATTATTTTTAATTAACAAGTCAAAAACTTCTCGCTCTCGTTTTGTTAAAATTCCTTTTTTCATATTTCCCTCTCTTCCTAATAGTAGGGTGGTTTATATTTATTCATATTATTTTATGTAGTTTTTAAATAAATGTGAAAAAAAATAGATTTCTCTATTTTTGAAATTTTACAGATATGTTTTTACTTTCATCAAAATTGCTTTGAACATTTCTCATTACCTTGTTCGCAAGCGATTTGTCACCATCTTTTTTATCTATGACAACTGAAATGTTAGAACCATCTATTTTTACAAATGCAGTTAAGTTTAAATCAGTTTTTAATTTTTTTTCAATGTTATCTTCCAACCCTTTGTTTTTGTTAAGTTCCTGCATTTTATTAAAAGCATTATTTTTTTCTTCAGTAGTTGATTTACTGCTTGTAAGTACTGCCTTTAATTCTTCAATACTTTTAAGCATATCTTCTTCGGCTTCTACCCTAAGAGCCACTAACTGGGCACTTTCATTTTCTTCTTTTGTTACTGTTTCTTCTTTTTTATCTTTTATATTATTAGTAGTTAAAAGTAATTCACTTGGCATTGTAATATAATACACACTTAAAACTAAAATTAAACTAAATAAAGTTAAAAACCAAAGGCTTTTTTTATTTATCATATTTTCCCTCCTAGTACATTTCTAGTTAATTATACTAGGATTTTTATATTTTATTCCTGATTTTTTATTACTTGTAACTTTTTATTAACCCAAGTAGCACTAAATTTTTCATTTTCAATATTTACGTCATCTATATTACCATTTTCATCTATTGTAATACTGCCTGTCGCTTCTAGCACACCATTATAATCAAGTTCTACATTTTCATTATTTAAACCACATTTATCACAATATAAATTTTCGTTTTCATATTTATAAGTTACTGTTGTACTTCTAGCATATTCGTTATAGTCCATTTTAGTAATATTTATCATTTCTTGTACACTGTTTTTAAATGTTTTTTCTTTTGAATTTTTTATAGCATTATTTACTATTGGTGTAGTAATTATAGCAATTATTGCGATTATAAGTATGACCGCTAAAAGTTCTATTAAAGTAAATCCTTTTTTCATAGTATCACCAATTAAATTATATAGTTTTTGTATTTTTATGTCAATATTTTTTAAAACTATTAAAACGCTATTATATAAGAGTTTTTTTGTTTTCATAAAAACAAAAAAGCCTAATTGGCCTTATATATAAGCATCTCATTTGTTTCATAATTTATCTTATATAAATTTATACAATCCTTAGAAATAACATAATAAAACGGAATATTATTTACTAAATAAGTTACAACATTATCTTTAAATGTATATTTATTTGTAGTTTCTATTGTACCATTAACATCTTTAAACTCACCATTTGTAGTAAATTCTATATAAACACCATCTTTTAAAGTAAATTTTTTATTATCTAATTTTGTACACTCTACTGTCTTTGCTTGCAGAGTTTTATTTTCTTTGTTTAAATCCTTTACCTGTTTTTCTAATTTAGTAACTTTTTCTTCATATTTTTGGTTTTCTTTTTTATAAGTTTTACTTTCATCTTTTAAATTATTTACTCCATAAAAAACTAAACAAAATAGAAATATGATTATAATAAACAAAACCCAATTTATAAAAGATATACTTCTTTTTTTAGGACTATTTAAATGTAAACTACTCATTCTTGTCACCTTTTGGTTTTACTAGAACTTCCCTTGGTTTAGAACCATTTGAAGGTCCAATAACACCCCTTTCTTCTAATAAGTCAATACATCTTGCGGCTCTATTATAACCAAGCCTAAATCTTCTTTGAAGAAGTGATGCACTTGCTTTGCCACTTTGAACAACAAAATCATAAATTTCATTATAAAGTGGTTCTTCATAATCATCTTTTACCATAGTAGTTGCACCTTTATCATCATCACTTACAGCAAGACTTTGATCATACTTAGCCTTTTGCTGACTTATAGTATAATCTACAACCGCTTTTATTTCATTATCACTTACAAAATTACCTTGTACCCTGATAGGAATATTTTCACCTTGTGGTTTAAAAAGCATATCACCCTTACCAAGCAATTTTTCTGCACCAGACATATCAAGTATTGTTCTAGAATCAATACTACTTGATACTGCAAACGAAATACGAGAAGGAATATTTGCTTTCACAACACCAGTAATAACATCAGTACTAGGTCTTTGAGTTGCGACAATTAAATGAATACCTGCTGCCCTTGCCATTTGCGTTATACGCATAATAGAATCTTCTACCTCTTTTGCAGCCACCAACATCAAGTCTGCAAGTTCATCAATAATAACAACAATATATGGAAGTTTTTTGATTTTTTCATTATCAGATAACTTTTCATTTTTTTTATCTACAAAAGCATTATAACCAGCAATATTTTTTGTTTTACTATTTTCAAACAAATCATACCTATCTTCCATAATTTGAACTATTTTTTTAAGAACAATATTAGCCTTTTTAGGGTCAGTTACGACGGGAGTAAGTAAATGTGGTACTCCGTTATACATTGAAAGTTCAACTTTTTTAGGGTCGACTAAAACAAGCTTTACTTCATCAGGTTTTGTTCTCATTAAAATAGAAACAAGCATACTATTTATACAAACTGATTTACCACTACCAGTTGAACCAGCAACCAATAAATGTGGTGTCTTATCTATTTCACACCAAGTAGGTGCACCCATTATGCTTTTACCAAGTGCAACTAAAAGTTTACTATTTGCGTATTTTCCTGGTACTGCCTCTAATATTTCACGTGCGGATACTGGACTTACTACTTTATTTGGTATTTCTACACCAACCGTTTTTTTACCAGGTATTGGAGCCTCAATGCGAACATCTTTTGCTTCTAGTTCAAGTGCAATTTCCTTATTTATACTATTTATTTTACTTACTTTTGTACCACTTTTAAGTTCAATTTCATATTGTGTAACTGCAGGGCCAATGTTTGCGGCAACTACTTTACCTTCAATATTAAAATCCGCTAAAACTTTCTCTAATCTTTTAACAATTGTTTTAATCGCATCTGCATTTTCTTTGGCTGTACCTTTTTTTTCTTTTGTTCTAACAAGAAGACCCATAGGCGGTAGTTTATAACCACTAAGATCCATCTCATCCTCCGCAAATTCTTTTTCTTTTACTTCCGGAATTTCTTGAGCAGTTTTAATAACCACCTCATTTTCTTCCTCATAATCTTCCTGTGCCTCTTCGGCCGCTTTTAAGGCTTCTTTATTTATTTTATTTTCTTTGGCCATTTTGGCTTTTTCTTTTATCATATTTACAACATCATAAATAGATATACCTGTAAACATAATAAGACCACATAAAATTAAAGCAATACATACTACTTTTGTGCCATCTAGAGTAAGTAGGTTTACACATATAACTCCTAAAATACCTCCAATAATTCCGCCACCTTGAAGATCAACCTGCCCGTTTATAAACCCCATTAAATTATTTATGGTTTCTTCAATCACTTTAAAATCAGTTATTCCTTTATCTCCTAAGGCCTCTATATAGCCAGTATGAGATAAAATAAGAATACCTACAGCTAAAATATAAAAACCTATCAGTTTTGACGTAAAAAAATTAGGTAATTCTCTTTTAACCATCATATATACACCGCATATTCCTATTAAAATTAGTAAAACAATATACCATACTCCAACTAAGAATCCTGCAAAACCTTTAATTATATTTGCGACAATTCCAAATGGACAACACCCAACAATTGTGATTAGTATTAGTAAAATTCCTTTTAATTCAATAGTGTATGAAGGTACACTTTTTGTTTCTTTTCTTTTCTTTTTCTTTGCCACTGTTTCTTCCTCCATTATGTTTCCATTATAATATAAATTAAACTTTTATTCAATACTCATCTAAAAAACTATGTTTTTCTTTATCTTTTTTATACCCAATTATTGTATTTAAATTTACATTAGTACTTGATGTAAATATACATTTATCAGCATCTTTATTATAACCTTTTAATAAATTTACCAATTCTTTTACTTTTTTTCTTTGGCCAGTACTTTTTTTAGTGACACTACACGCACAGCCTATAAAGGTTAAGTCATTATATTTAGCCCAAGATTTTATATCATCTTCTTTTACTAAATAAAGTGGTCTTATAAGTTCCATATTTTCATAGTTAGTACTTCTTAATTTAGGCATCATACTAGCGTACGCACCACTATAAATTAGATTTAGTAATATAGTTTCAATAACATCATTAAAATGATGCCCTAAGGCAATTTTATTACATCCCAAACTTTGAGCATAGTTATATAAGTAGCCTCTACGCATTTTCGCACATAAATAACACGGGTTTTCCAATGTTCCAGTGTAAGAAAAAATAGGTGCATCAAATATATGAGCATTTATATTTAAAGTACTTAAATTGTTTTTTATTTGCTTAAGTACATCCTCGGTATAACCAGGATTCATTATTATAAATTTAAGATCAAATTTAAAGATACCATGTCGTTGTAATTCTTGAAGACATTTTGCAAGTAAAAAAGAATCTTTACCACCACTTATGCAAACAGCAATTTTATCATTTTCATTAATTAGTTTATACTCTTTTATGGCTTTTACAAATTTACTCCATATTTCTTTGCGATATTTTTTTATTATACTTTTTTCTATTTCCCTATATTTTTCCATACTAACAACTCCGGTATCTAGTATAACATATTTTTAAATGAAATATAGTTTTTTTGTTAAAATATGTTATAAATAATGTAAATTTTTACAAATATAATAAAAAGATAATTATCTAACAATTACCTTTTTACCTGAAAATATCATTGCCATTTCTTTTATATCTTTTACACCATCAAGTACTAATTCTTTGTAGTAC
>CAYXTH010000049.1:0-7053 GCA_964468025.1 uncultured Muribaculaceae bacterium
TAGTATATGCAGGTAAAACTGATGTCAAAGTTTTACCTTCACCGGTTTTCATTTCGGCAATATTACCAAAATGAATGGCAAGTCCACCTATTAACTGCACATAATATGGTTTTTCACCAATTACACGGTACGCGGCTTCTCTTGCGACCGCAAAGGCTTCTGGGACAATATTGTCAAGTTCTTCACCATTTTCAAGTCTTTTTTTAAATTGATCGGTTTTTTCCTTTAATTTAGCATCTGATAGTTTTTGCATTTCTTCATCAAGTGCTTCTATTTCATTTGCTATTTGTTTAAATTTTTCTAATTCTTTATATTCGTGATCAAATATTTTCTTTAAAAATTTCATATGTTTCATCCTTTCATATATAATATATTTTACCAAAAATTAAGCAAAATTAACAGTTGTTTTACACAAAAAAAGGCATTTAAGCCTATTTTTCTTTTATAACACCGTAGTTACCATCTTTTCTTTTATATATAAGTTCAATATCACCGCTTTTTGAACTACGATAAATAAAGAAATCGTGATCAATTAAGTTCATTTGAAGTATTGCTTCTTCTTCGCTCATTGGTTTCAATTCAATTGCTTTTCTTTTTGCAATTTTGCTTTTATCTTCTTCATGCTTATCTACATCAAAGTCCATAACAAATCCCATCATTTTATCTTTTACGGCTTTTTTGTTCATCCTTGTTTTATTTTTTCTTATTTGTCTTTCTATTTTATCAAATACCAAGTCAATAGATGCATATAAATCCTTATTTGTATCTTCAGCCCTTAAAAGCATTCTTGCCGCAGGTACTGTTACTTCTGTTACAAACATTGGTCCTGCTGGTTTAATAACTATTGTTGCCATTAAATTTTCTGGCTCATCAAAGTATTTGTCCAATTTTTCAAGTTTACTTTTTGCATAACTACTAATAGCGTCTGTAATTTTTATTTTCTTTCCGTGAATTTTACATTTCATTTTATCATCCTCCTACCTACATTATACCATATTTTTTTGCTTTTGAAGAAAGAAAAAGTAAGAATCTTTGTTCTTACTTATAAGCACTACACAAGTGTAGCTTTTACTTCAACAACGTTTTTAGCTTGAAGCCCTTTGTCCGTTCTAACGAGGTCAAAATCAACATATTGTCCTTCTACAAGTGTTTTGTAGCCAGGTGTTAAAATTGCTGAGTAATGAACAAAGATGTCTTCATAGTCACCGTATTCGATAAACCCAAAGCCTTTTTCATTGTTAAACCATTTTACTTTACCACGCAAAGGTAACATCTCCCTTCTAGTAATTCCCTTACATTACAACTATACCGCATTTATCAGTGCATTGCAACATAAATGAAATTTCATTTTTCGACATTTCTTGAAATTTGATATCTTTCTCTGTCGACAATATCAGTTTACCACAAAATAATTTATTGGTTTTATTTTTTGTCCGAAAAGGGTGAAATTTTGTCTGAATAAGCCTTATAGTCATTACTCGTTACACAAAAATAGGTTTTCAGACAAAATTTTGGGGTGTTCAGACAATATTGAAAATTTTTGGTAATTTTTGGTGTATGATGTAAACATCAAATAGAAAGTAGTGTGTTATATGAAGGAGCTTATTATAAATAGTTCATTAAGCCTAATTCAAAAAAACTATCCAGAATATTCAAAAGAAAAAATGGAAGAAATTGAATATGGCTTAACTGGATTATACTTAACAGTTTCAAAAACTATTATTATATTTTTAATAGCATTTGTCCTTGGAATTTTAAAAGAACTTATAATATTTACTATTATATATAATATAGTAAGGGCGCCCTCTTTTGGATTACATGCGACAAAAAGTTGGATTTGTTTAGTTTCATCCACACTAATATTTATAAGTGTTCCTTATTTATGTATGATACTTACAATATCTATTTGGTTGAAGATTTTAATTGGAATAATCTGCACGGTACTTATGTTTAAAAATAGTCCAGCAGATACCGAGAAAAGACCAATTGTAAATCCAAAAAGACGAAGAATATACAAATATTTATCAACCTTTATTACACTTATATTTGTTATTCTTTCAGTCTTAATAAATTATAACTTTTTAAGTAATTGTTTCATATTTAGTTTAATAATACAAAATTTTATGGTATCTCCATTAATATATAAATTATTTAACTTACCTTATAATAATTACAAAAAGCATAGTTATAGTGAACTGTAAGGAGGTAGATAGCGTGTTAGCAACTGTACTAGCAAATATTGGTTCATTCTTTTCAAACTTAGGGAGTCAGGCTTGTACTTGGTGGTGGATTGATGAACCAGAATGTCCAAAATCTTTAATAAAATAAAAAAAATTTGTATTTAAATAAATTATTCATTATAATATAATTTAAAAATTTCAAAGCGGTCCAACCAAACAAACCCACGGCCGTTTTTTTATGTCATAATATAAATTAAAAACATAGATTAAAATCTACATTTTCATTTTAACTCTTTGAGTAATCATATTACTAGATATCTCACATTCTGTTTCAATTTCTTTATTTTCAGCATCTATCTTATTTACCAAAGTTAACCCGTAACCGTGGCCATCGCCTTTTGTTGTATATCTTGATTTTTTTAACTTATCAATATCAATAACACCCTCAAAATTATTAGTTATATCAAAACATAAAAAGTTATCAAGTACATAAATCTCAATAAAAATATTTTTCTTCTTCAAATTCTTAACTGCATCAATAGCATTATCTAAATAAACGCCTAATATAGTACAAACATCTTTTACTGACATTTCATCCATATCAATTAAATCAACAGTTTTAATATCATTTGAAATATCAAGTTTATACTTAATTTTAAGTTCATCAATTTTACAAAGTTTCGCATAAATAATAGATCTAAAACCACCATCAGGTATTTTAAACGTTTTATTCATGACTCTTTCATTATCTTTAATTTTTTCATCAATTAAAGTACCAATATATTTTATAACATTTTCTTCCTTAGACATTTTTTGAATAGTTAATAATTGATTTTTATTTTCATGAGTAACTACCCTATATTTATCTAACATCTCACCATATTCATTAAGACTACTAATACTAGTTTGATATTTACTATTCATTTTATAATATTTATCTTTCGCACTAGCAAATTTCCCAACCATAAATATAAATATTAATGCCATAACCGTATTTGTAGTTAGCACAATTGCCAATGGCAAATTCATATAACTTTCCGCAGTTGATACTACTGCAACAAATATTATCATAGTTGAATAAGCAAGAACTTCTCTTTTTAACATCAATGTAGTGGATGCTGAAAACATTTTATAAACATATTTATGGATTTTTGTCTTTAAAATTAAAAATGAAATCAAAGTTATATAAATATTTGAAATTATACTAATAATCGGAGTACCTATATGATTTTCAAAATCATTACCAAATATACATAAGCCAATAATAGCATATGAAAATTCAGAAAACATAATTATCAATTGCGAAATAACTACTAATAATACGGAACTTTTTAAGCTTTTGTTTACTACAAAATAACTCATAGTTCCTAAGAATAGACATGATACTATTATCTTATATGGTTGTGGACACAAATTATTTAAAGTTACACCTATAATTGCCATAAAAACTATGACTAACCATATTTTAATACTCTTCCATTTTACTGATTTATCTAATAAATTAAACCAACAATAAACACAAAAAATATTTAGCAACAAAGTTCCTATAAAATCAAACAATACCTGTTCTATCATCTACACCAACTCCCCAATGCATGTATCTGATACCATATCTATTGTTTCACCATTGTCAAAAGTAACTAATTTTATAGCTTTATTAACTGAAATTATTCTGCTAGTATTAATAATACAAGACCTATGTGCTTGAACAAAATTGGGCGTTAAAAGTTTCATTATTGTGTTTAATGGTTTACCAATTTTAAATTCCATTTGGTCAGTTTTTATAATACATTTTCTATCAACACTATCTCTTGTAATATATAAAATATCATCAAGGGCAATATTATATACAAAACCATTATCTTTAACTTTTATTTTAGGTCTAACCTTTAGTATTTTTATGGCTTTACCAAGTGAGTTGTTTAATCTTTTCTCACACGCATCAAACTTATTTATAAAAGATAAAAATAGAAAATCATCTTTAATAATTAAATGGCCAAGTTCTTGATGGCCTGTTAAAAAGATTATTACACTATTGATATCTTTACTTCTAATAATTCTCGCTATATCAACACCTGACCTTGTAGGTGTTTCAATATCTAAAATATAAATTTTATAAGGTATCTTAGATTCTACTATTTTTAAAAATGTATCATCATAATCAGTAAATAAATGTGTCTTATATTCTATTTGATTCTTCATCATATATTTGTCTACTATTTCTTTAACACTTGTTAAATATTTAATATTATCGTCACATATTATAAAGTTTATCATAAATATTACCTTTCTACCTTTATTACACCATATAACTATATCATAAATTTGTAGAAATTTCAATTTTTTTTTGAAAAAAAATTATTTTTAAAAAAGCACTATTCGTGCTTATCCTTAAAATTCAAATACCAATCATTTACCTTATTGCTTGTCTTCTTATATACTTTTGATGCACTATCTAAAAGGCTAGAGCCGGCATCTTTTATTTTAACTTTAGTATCAAGTAAACTTTCCCAACTTTCTTCACCAAGTTCATCCTTTGTAATATCTTTTAAATTACTAAATTTTTCCTTTAACCAACCTTTACCCTTATTATATTCCTTTGAAATATCTTCTTTATATCCAGGAAACTTTTTATCAATTTTCTCATCTATCGTTTGCATAGACTTAATAACATCTGCTTTTGCATCAGCACTAAGTTCATCAAAAGTATATCCTTTTATCTTGCCACCATAAAACAAAAAATCAACGCCAGTAATAAAAATATCAGTTGCATCCTTTTTCATATTTTTGGCACTATCACTACTAAGCATATTATCAACTGCTTTTTCCATATCTTTAAAATAACTTGCAACATCTTTTTCAGAGTTTTCCACAGCACTAATTTCTACCGGTTCATTTACCTCGGCAGGCTTATTATCGGCACAACTAGCAAGCACTAAAGTGCCACTTAAAAGTAACGTACTAACTATTAATTTATATTTATTATCTTTTATAAAATGTTTATACTTAGGATTTACTAACAACATGCAATCATCTCCCTGACCCATATTATAGCACGTTTTTAAAAAAACGCAAATTTATACCCCTCCAATAATACCTTTTTTTCTAAGAAATAATTTTCTACACCAATCAACCGGCACAACAGTAAACGCCAGCATAACCATAACTTCAAACTCAAATAAATTTAACCCATACGTTCTAAACGTACTTCCCCCGTAATAAATTAAATAAACTTGGACAATTAGAATAAATAATATTACAAGTAAAAATGCCTTATTTTTTAAAATATTAGACAATAAATTTAACCTATGAGTTCTAGCATTAAAACAATTAAAAATTCCCATAAATATGAATAATCCAAAAAATGCCGTCATTAAATACTCATTATTTGCTCCATCTCTAAATATATTATGAATTATAGGTAATTTTAAAAACAAAATACAAAGTAATGCGGAATAAGTTCCTGTAACAAATATTTCTTCTTTCATATATGTATTTATAATTTGTTCATCCTTTTTCTTAGGCTTTTCATACATATACTCCTTTAACGCCGGTTCAAAAGAAAATGCTAATCCAGCAAGTGTATCCATAACCATATTTATCCACAGCATTTGTATAACAGTTACTGGAGTTTCTACACCAATAAAAGGACCAATTACTGAAATACTTACCGCACATAAATTAACCGTTAATTGAAAAATAATAAATTTTCTTATACTTTTAAAAATAGTCCTACCATACAAAACAGCATTTGAAATTGATAATAAATTATCATCTAATATAACAATATCGCTGGCTTCTTTAGCAACTTCTGTACCACTTCCCATTGAAAAACCAACATCCGCCTTTTTTAAAGCAGGGGCATCATTTACTCCATCCCCAGTCATTCCAACAACAAGTCCGGCACTTTGTGATATTTTAATAAGCCTACTTTTATCTTGCGGAAGGCATCTTGCAAGTACTTTTAAATTTGGTAAAATTTTTTTTATTTCTTCGTCGGTTTTTAAATTAAATTCTTTACTTGTCATAACAATATCATTATTACTGGTAATTAGTCCAGATTCTTGTCCAATTATTTTAGCCGTTTGAATATTATCACCAGTTATCATAATTGTACTTATACCAGCACTACTAATTAATTTTAATCCTTCTATAGCTTCTGGTCTTATTTCATCTTTTATATATACAAAACCAATTAAACAAAGATTTTCAAGTTTATCACTTTTATTTGATGTCGCAAGGGCAAGTACTCTTATACCCTTTTTAGCATTATCATTTACCATTTTTAATACTTTATCAGAATGGAAAAAACCTACTTTTCTGCCATTTTCATAATAATGTGAACTTTTACTAATAATAATTTCAGGGGCCCCTTTTACTAGGTTAATCTCTTTTCCCATAATACTAACACTTGTCATAGAATATTTATTTATACTTGAAAATGGAATAGAACTTATTTTTTTATATTCATTATTATAAGGTTTAAAAAATTTTAATAAAGCTCTATCAGTAATATTTCCACCAATTATTTCATTAGATGAATATACTGCACTATTATTTATAACACTAGCCATATGCATTAAATTATATAATTTTTTGTTTGTTTTTAATTTTTCTGATGATGTATAACAATAACCTAAAGCATCACTTACTTTGATAACTTCTAAAATGCCTTTTGTTATTGTACCAGTTTTATCAGTAAATAAAACATTGATGTTTCCAGCAGTTTCTATACCGGTAAGTTTTCTTACTAAGACATTACTTTTAAGCATTCTTTTCATATTGGATGACAAAACTAGTGTAATCATCATTGGAAGTCCTTCTGGTTTACATCAGTTATGATTATTTTCTTCTAATAAAAAATTTAATTTCG
>CAYXTH010000050.1:0-7046 GCA_964468025.1 uncultured Muribaculaceae bacterium
TATGATATGTGTGGAATAGTTGGTTATGTTGTCAAAAAAAACGCCATAAATGTAATCATTCAAAGCTTAGAAGCATTAGAATATAGGGGATACGATTCGGCTGGTATTGCTTACTTAACTTGTAATAGAATAGAAATAGTTAAGGCTAGCGGTAAAATACAAAACTTAAAAAACAAATTAAATACTAGTATAAATTCTAATGTAGGAATTGGACATACTAGATGGGCAACTCACGGAAAACCCAACGAAATAAATGCACATCCGCATAAAGTTGGAAAATTCACTATTGTTCATAATGGTATAATTGAAAATTATGAAAACTTAAAAAAACTACTTGAAGAAGATGGTTATAAGTTTAAATCAAGTACTGATACTGAAATTGTCGCAGGTCTTTTAGATAAACTTTATTCGGAAAAAAGCGACATTTTAAAAGTATTAGTTCAATTAAAAAAACTACTAATTGGCTCTTATGCTTTAGGTATCTTATGTGATGATATGCCAAATACAATATATGCGATTAGAAAAGATAGCCCTTTGATTGTTGGCAAAGGCGTAAATGAAAACTTTATCGCATCAGATGTACCTGCAATTTTAAAATATACTAAGAATTATATGCTTATAAATCCTGATGAAATTGTAGTTATAGATAACAATATAAACGTCTATAATGAACATTTTCATCTAGTTAATAAAGAAATTCTTACATTTGACGGGGATTTAGAATCTGCAGAAAAAAATGGATTTGAACATTTTATGTTAAAAGAAATAAATGAACAACCTAATGTAATATTGGATACAATTAAACCATATTTAAAATTTGGTATAGAGTCTTTAACTAGCAATATGCCAAACTTTAATAAATATAGTAAAATCCAAATTATTGGTTGTGGTAGTGCTTATCACGCCGGACTTATTGGAAAATCTTTAATAGAAAAATATTGTGATATTCCTGTTAGCGTTAGTGTCGCTAGTGAATTTAGATATAATAAAATATTTACTGATAAAAGCACCTTAGTGATTTTAATTTCGCAGTCAGGTGAAACAGCTGATACTTTAGCATCTCTTAGAAAAGTAAAGGATATGGGTATTTCTACCCTAGCAATTGTTAATGTTATTTCTTCTTCTATCGCAAGAGAAGCAGATAATGTTATATATACAAAAGCAGGTCCTGAAATATCAGTCGCAACTACCAAAGCTTATTTAGCACAAGCAGCAGTTTTAAGTTTAATTGCTTTAAATATTGCTTATAATAAAAAAACAATAACTGAAAATAAAGTTTTAGAAATTTTATCTGATTTTGAAAAAATACCAAATATTATTAAAATTATGATTGATTACAATTATAATAATATTATTAAAGGTATTTATAAACATAATACTTGTTTTTATATTGGAAGAAGTATTGATTATGCTTTAAGTATGGAAGGTTCTTTAAAATTAAAAGAAATATCTTATATCAATAGTATTTGTTACCCTGCTGGTGAACTTAAACACGGAACAATTTCTTTAATTGATGAGGGTACTCCCGTTATTGCGATTGTTACTGACAAAAAAATTGCTGATAAAACAATTAGTAATATTAAAGAAGTTAAAGCAAGAGGTGCTTATACAATTATAATTACTACTGATAATATGAATAAAAACTTTGGTTTTGCAGATAATGTTATTAAAGTCCCTACTGTAAATGAATTTTTACAATTTATGCCTGTGGTTATACCTATGCAGTTAATTGGTTATTTAGTAGCAAAAAAACTTGGTAGAGATATTGATAAGCCTAAAAATTTAGCAAAATCAGTTACCGTAGAATAAGCCATATAGGCTTTTTTTATATATAAAAAGATTAACTTTATGTTAACCTTTATTAGTCAAATTGGTTTAAATCTTTTTAGATATTTCATCATTAAATTTTAAATATATGGTGTTTTCCATATTTTCTATTTTATAATAATTATCACTTTCATATAAATTATTGGCATTGTTTGATAATTCGTATGCAATTATATTATACATATTTATTAAATAATATTTATTAAATCTTAATTATAATATATAGTGTATAGATGTGTAAATGCTAATTCAATTCACATTTTTTTACATTTTTATATTTACCATTTTTTAATTCATAAAGTTCAAAACAACTGCTAGAATTTTCTTCTAACTCTTCATTTTTTTCAAGTACTATTTCGTACTTACCATCTTCATTTAAATCCATTATATCAACTAAGTTATATCTATATATTCCACTATCTACTATCATTTGTATTTCATTATTTTTTACTATAAATATTTTTGTACCTATGCAAGATGTATTATCTTTTGTTACATCAGACACTATATATAATATCTCATTACTATTATTATTATCAAAATCCATATTAACCATTATAGCATCAAAAGCATCTAATGAAGTTTTATCTATATTATTTAATACAAGTGATATATAGTAATCGCTAGAAACTGTTACCTTACTTGTGGTATAATCTGCAAGTTCTATCTTACCATTACTAATAGCGGCTCTTATGTTTTTTTGTTTATATTTGTTATTTTGTTTTACATACATATTTCCCATATTTAAATCTATATAGCCTTTATATTTATTATCAATAGTAAATTTAACATTTTTTATATCATTAAAATTACTATCTACCCATTTGTTGTTTTCTTTTTGCCAAACAAATTTATCAGAAACAACTAAATATGTTGGCATAACTACTTGCTTTATATTTTTACCATTTAAAACAAGCATTAAAACCACATATATTACACATATTACAAACAATATTATAAGTATTTTTCCCTTTGTTTTCATATATTCTCCTTATGAACAATTTTTTGTTAATTTCCACTTGCCATTTACATAATCATACAATTGATAACATGTATCTAATGTTTTTAAATTTTTAACATTATAAGACATTATTATTTCATATGAATTATCGTTATCAATATCAAGTACTGAAACAAAATCATATGGCATTTCATCTTTTTGAATTATATCTATTTTATTATTTTTTACCATATAAAATACAGAGGAGAAATCATAGTCAACATCATCAAAAACAAAATTAGATGTTACATATAATGTTTCAAGGATTCCATCATTATCAAAGTCATATGTTATTTTTTTAGTAGTATACTCCCCATCATTACTTGCATTTATACTTACTAAAACATCATTAGTATAAGAATCATCATTTGCCTCTATTACAGTTGTATCCGCAAATTTTAAACTTAAATTTCTAGTCATTCCTTTTATATTTTTAAGTTTTAACTCATTATAATCTTTATCAAAATAATATAAAGTATTATTTGTGCTTTGAACAATCACATTATTTCTTTTTTTATCTTTATAATAAACAGTAAAATTACCATCATAAAATTTATCAGGAATTTCACTTAATTGCACCCAAGTATTTCCTTGTTTTTGCCAAAGTAAATTATTATCTATCATTAAATATTTATTACTACTTATATCTTTATTATTAAAAATTAAATTTAAAACTATAAAAATGATAATTACAAAAAATAACATCATTACTGCGATTAATTTTTTTTTATCTTCCATCATAATCACTCCTATTCTTATATTTATAGTATACTAAAATTAAAAATTTTTTACAAGTAAAAATAGGTATTTCTACCTATTCTAAAACAATAATATTAATATCATATTTTACACCAATAACACCAACATTTGAATTGCTTACACAAAAGTTAATTGTAGTATTTTCATTTGCTTTATAAATTAAACTTTTACTAAGATAATGAGTATTTGTTTTACTATCATTTTCATCGGTTAAAAACAATGAATCTGCTTCTCCATTTTTTTGCATATTAAGTTTAAAAGTAGTTTGTGAAAGATTTCTATTATAATTAACTTCTATATTAAAAGTAATATAATAAGTATGACCTTTTTCAAGTGTTAAATCCTTACCATTTAAAGTAACATAATTACCACTTTGCAATAGTCTAAAAGAATATATATAATTGTTTTCTAAATAACCGCTTGAAAAATCATATTGTGAAACATCAGCAAGTGAAAAGTATCCAAGAAAACTACCTTTATCGCCCTTATCTCCTTTGTCGCCTTTATCTCCTTTTTCACCAGTAATATTTTGCCATACATAAGAACTTATTTCACTAGGGGCACTGCTTAATGTACCATAATACACACCCATATATTTACCACCAGTATCACTCATATCATTATCACTTGCAGTTTCAGGAGTTTGATTTAAATATTTAATCCATATATAATTGTTTTTACCATCTTTTCCGTTAGTACCATTAACACCATTTTTTCCATTAGTACCATCTTTCACATTTAAGCCTTGCTTACCAGTTAATTCATCAATGGCAATTAACTTAGTAGTTTTATCTTCATCAGTATAACCCCAAACTATATAACCATCATCAATGGAAAATTGAATTTTCCCGTCGCTTGTAGAAATAGTATTATTACCAGTTGTAAGCAAATCTTTAACAGATATTAAATCTTCCCAGTTGCCATTGTTTTTGTATTTAATGTTTCCATCTTCAACAATAACCATTTTGGAAAATGATTTAAAACAAAGTGTTAAAAGAATTATACATACTATTAATAATATTCCTATTATCCATTTAGAACTTCTCATAAAACCCACTTCTCTCCTAGGCACATTATATCAAAAAAATGTAAAGTTGACAAATTATGTCAAAAAAATTTAACTTTCGTTAAATTCTTTCGCACGTTTATCTAAATCTGTAAGTAATTTACTTATTTCTTCTTCTTTTAATCTTGCACCTGCTGCATATATATGACCACCACCATTATATTTTTCAGCAATGTCATTTACAATAGGTCCTCTTGATCTTATAGATATTCTATATGTTCCAAGATTAACATCTTCCGTTATAGTAACCCATATAAGCATTTCAGTAATATGATTAAATTCATTTACTACATTACCCGCAGTTGCGGCATCAACATTAAATTTCTTTATTATATCATCAGTTATTTTTATATAACCTAGTTTATTCTCAGTAATTGTAAAGTTTTGAGAAACATACCCTTTAAACTTTATTTCTTTATAAGGTCTTTCATACAATTCATCATATATTTTTGTAATGTCTATATTAGTAATTTCTAATAAATTTGCGACTAATCTAAACGTTTTTGGAGTAGAATATTCAAACATAAAACGATTAGTATCAGCAATTAAACCTACATATAATTTTTGAGCAGCAGTAGCATTCATACTGAATTTTGTATTTTCTACTAATTCCATCACCATTTGACTAGCACTACTAGCTTTATCATCAATAAATTCTATTTTACAAAACTTTTCCATAAATGGATGATGATCTATTTTAATGCTTCTTTTAAACCTTGATGGATTGCATCCATCTACCCTTGATGAATTTGGAGTATCAGTTACAATTAAAAGTCCATCATACATGCTTTCATCAAATTTGTCTAAACTACCTAAATATTTAAATTTACTAGCAGGCGATCCTATGACGTATATTTCTTTATTTGGAAATTTATTTAAAATAATATCTTTAAGACCAAGTGAACTACCAAGAGCATCAGGATCAGGGCCTATATGACGGGCAATTACTATTTTTTTAGCTCCTTTTATCTCCTTATATATTTTTTTATAAATATTCATTAACTCACACTTTCTATTTGACTAAATGCTTCTCTTGCAATCATAACTTCTTCATCGGTTGGTACTACATAACACGGTATACTTGAATACTTTGTAGTAATAATACCAACATGTTCATCTTTCAATTTGTGTATTTTTTCATTTTTATGTTCATCAATATTTATCCCAAGAGGTTCTAAGGCATTTAATAAATCACTTCTAAATTTTAAAGCATTTTCCCCTATACCACCAGTTAGTACAATTGCATCTACTTTTCTTAAAGATACAAAATAATGTGCGACAGCACCAGCAATTCTATCAATATACATTTTATTTGCGAGTATTGCTAGTTCATTTTTACTTTTTATTGCTTTAAATAAATCTCTATTATCGCTAAAGCCTTTTGCAATCCCTTCTAAACCACTTTGATGATTTAATATGTCATCAAGTTCTTTCAAAGTTAAGTCAGTTACTTCTGATACATAAGGTAAAATACTATAATCAATATCACCACTGCGAGTTGCCATCATTACACCAGCATTTGGAGTAAATCCCATTGTATTATTAAATGATTTACTATCTTTAATTGCTGTTACGCTAGCACCAGCACCAATATGACATATTATTAAATTTACTTTTTTACCAAATAACTTTTCCATTTCACCAGTTATGTAATTACAACTAATTCCATGAAAACCAAATTTTCTAATACCATATTTTTCATACCATTCAAGAGGAACTGGGTATAAAAAATTTTCTTTTGGCATTGTATGATGAAACGCAGTATCATATACTGCAACACATGCCACATCAGGTAATATTTTCATAAATGCTTTTATACCTGCAATATTCGCATTCATATGAACAGGCGATAAATAGGCTAGTTTTTCAAGCCTTGATAAATCATTTTTTTTAAGTACATGAGGTTTATATTTCCCACCACCGTGAACAATTCTATGTCCTATAATAGATATTTCATCAAGTGCATTTATAACATTATATCTAACTAATGCATCTATTAAAAAACTTGCGGCCATATTATGATCTTTCACATCAATATCATAACTTATTTGTTTACCAGCTATGTTCATTTCTATTTTACCATCAATACCAATTCTTTGAATATAGCCATCTATTAAAACTGTTTCTTCTGGCATTTCATATAGTTTAAATTTTAATGAACTACTGCCAGCGTTTACTGATAATACTTTCATAAACCCTCCTTATATTTCATATTCTTTTACTTCGCAGTTATCTATTTGAAATTTATCAAATTTTTCATCTTCACTATAACCCACTATTGTATAGTGGAGTGCTTTTAAAAAGGCTCCGTGGGATACTACCGCAATATTTTTATTAGGATATTTTTCTTTTATTTCATCTAAAAATTCTTTACTTCTTTTAAGTAAATCTTTA
>CAYXTH010000051.1:0-6949 GCA_964468025.1 uncultured Muribaculaceae bacterium
CTCTACTAGTTCAAAATCACTCACGTCTATTACCTGTAAAAACTGTAAGTTCGCGTATACCAGTAAGACAAATGATGGTAAAAGAACCTGGTATCAAATAACATATAACGGAAAAACTGGTTGGGCAGCAGGGGATTGGGCCAAAGAAGTAACTGGTAATAACTTAAACACATATTTTTATAGATACGATACTGGTAACCTTCTTCATAGATATGCTTATCATACCGGAATAAATGAAAGTGATAATTTTACCAACTTAGGACCATCACCATCATATCTAACAGTAGGTACTCACTATTATAGTTTTGATGGGGGAATATATTTATATACTAGTTTAACTGGTATGCTTGATGATTATAGAAATAATACTTATACTAATGCTTTAAACAAAGATAATCCAAACTATCCATACTATTTATATGTTACTGCGAAAACTGTTTCTAAAGCAACCGCCAGTGACTTAGATAAACAAATAACTAACACTAGTTCAAAGATGTATGGCACTGGTAAATACTTTAAAGAGGCCGAAGAGTTATATGGTGTTAATGCTTTATCTATGTTCTCAGTCGCTAAAACCGAAAGTTCAAGTGGAACAAGCAACATTGCAATGAAGAAAAATAATTTATTTGGCTATGGTGCAAGTGATAGTTGCCCATTTGACTGTGCTTATACTTATAACTCAGTAAGAGATTCTATTATGGATTATGCCAAAAAAAGCCTTGGCAGTTACGCTATCGCAGAAGCATCGTATTATTTTGGCAGCCATCAAGGAAATAAAGGTAGTGGTAGAAATGTAAAATACGCATCTGATCCGCTTTCAGGTGAAAAAGCCGCCGCAAGTTCTTTCATTTCTGATAAAAATAATAATAATCTTCGTGATTATAATTCTAATACAATTGCAGTAAGCAAGTTTGGTAAAAGCAATATTGTTGTATATAAAGATGCATCCGATAAAACACCTATATATACAATGAGAAACAGTAACTCATCATTTAAAGTTTACAATGTACCTGTTAATGTTATTGATAAAGTAGGGGATTATTATAAAATTTATACTGATAGTAATAATTACCAATATGGTTATGTTAAAGTAAGTGATTTTAATATAAATAATTCTCAGCCAGTAATAACTGCTGATGATAAATCTATAAATTTAAATTCTACATTTAATTATATGGATGGGGTAAGTGCTTATGACAATGAAAATGGTAATTTAACTAGTAAAATAACTTATACAGGAGAAGTTAATACAAGCAAAACTGGCACTTATAAAGTTACTTATAAAGTTACTGATAATAGTAATTTTTCCACAACCAAAGATGTTAATATTACTGTAAAAGGAGAAAGTGAACCAATAATTAACGTAAGTGATAAAGAAATTTCTCAATATACTGATTTTGATTATATGAAAGATGTAAGTGTGAGTATTGATAATACTGATTTAACTGATAAGGTAACTTATACAGGAGAAGTTAATACTAATGAAAAGGGTACATATGATGTTACATATAGTGTTACAAGTGGTAGTAAAACAGTTACCAAAAAAATTACTGTTACTGTAGTAGATAACGAAAAAGCCATAATAAATGCAGTTAACAAAACTATATACTTAAATAATGATTTTGACGCTAAAAAAGATGTAAGTGCGAATGATAAAGAAGATGGTGACATTACAGATAAAATAGTAGTTGAAAAAAACGATGTTAAAACTGATGTAATAGGGGACTATGAAGTTGAGTATTCAGTTACTGATAATGCTGGACAAAAAACTGTTAAAAAAATTACCGTTACTGTCAGTGAAAAACAACTTAAAGAGGTGGATGGATTATTTTACTTAGATTATATAAAAAAAGTAAACGGTAATCTACAAATTAAAGGTTATAATACAATAAATGGTATTGATAATAATTTAAACACAGATATTAAATATAAAATTGTATTTGAAAATATCGATACTGGGCAAACCTATGAACAAGAGGCAGTTAGAATAACAGATAAAAGTGAAATGACTAAAAGTATTTATAGTTTAGATGGAAAAGATTATACATATTCTTGGTTTAAGTTAGATATTGATTTATCAAAACTTAATCAAAGTAATTATAAAATGTATATTGTATCACAAAATGATGACTATTATTCTAAAAATATTATTAACAATAAGTTAAACAAAACATTAGATAGTAGTTATACTAATAGTGATAAAAGTGCGATAATACGTAGAAATTATAGTTATACAGGAAGCCCTGTTGAATTAATTGTTAGAAACAAAACGCTTGTAAATAAAACAGCAGGTAATTATTATAATCAGTTTGATAAATATACTAAGTTTGAATTTGAAAATGACAAGTTACATTTAAAAGGGCTTTCATATTCATATGGGGCAAATTTATCTAAAAGTAGCAATGTTTCAAGAAAAATAATTTTTGAAAATATTGATACATACGATACTTATGTTAAAGACTTAGGTAGTATTACAGATGGTAATTATACGGCTACATTACCAGAAAATGATGGTCTTGATAAAACAAGGGCTTGGTACGATAATAATATTGATGTATCAGATATTCCAAAAGGTAAATATGTTATATATATTACTACAACATCTAATGTAACTGATATATATGAATTTACCGAAAAATTAGGTAGAAAATTAAATAATGTAACTACTGTTATAGATGATAAAACTTATAGTTTTAGTATTAACTATGACCGTGGTAATAGAATAGAAATGACTGTAAAATAAAAAGGCGATGAAAAATCGTCTTTTATGTACATATTTTTATAGGCTTGTGGTATAATTACAAGAAATGGTGCGAAAAAAAATGGTATATGGATGGTATGTGATAAAGATAATTAAAATGGCACTTTAAAATAGAACCTATTGTATATACAATTTCTCAATTTCTTTTTTTATTCTTAGTTAACATAATATATATTATCGGAAAAAAGAAAAATTAAAAAAATAGATAGTTTTAATTACTATCTACCACTTTTTCTTGATAAAATTTCTGCTATTTTAGCACTTACTTTTGATACATTTTCGGTATTAACCTCTGTAAATCCAAGTTCTTTCATTGCTTGTAATTTTGCAGAATTTAATTCTACTGTACGGCTCATTTTATTTTCACGTTTTTGTTCAATTTCTTCTACAAATCGTTTATGAATTGCAACTATTTTTGATTTACTTGAGCTACCACTTTCATATATTTGCAAAGCTGAGAATAATACACTTTCAAATATAAATTGTCCAGCCTCATCATATACAAATTCATAAGGTTTTGTAAAACCATATGCTTTAGACATATATGCTAATATATATTTAAGTTCTCTTGAACTTTCCATAGCTTGTAAATAATGATACAAATATACTGCTGAATTATAGGCATTTTCATCACGTTCATCACTAAGACTTTCTTTAAGCTCTGATATAATGCATTTTAATATTTCTTTTTGTTTATCTTCTAAGCCTGAAAAAATAACATTTGTGTCAGTTATATCAGTGTTTTTATTTGCATTTTCAAATAAGTTACTGATCCTAGTTTCAACGTCCATAATATAGTCTGTATCAACTTTAATATTTTGAATTTCATCAGCTGATTTTACACCTAATAAATTAAGTAAAATAACTTTTTTATCTTTTGGCCACTTATTTATATCATCAAGTTCCAAATAATTGTAAATCATTTGTCTTGAAACTCCTAAACATTTTGAAAGTTTTACCTTTGAGATGCCTAATTCTTTTAATATTTCGTTTAATCTTTCCATGATTATTCCTCCTACTATAATTTTATCATAACCATAGAAAATGTCAAGTAAAAGTAGAGTAAATGAGTAGTAAAAGGGAAGTAACTACTCCCCTATTTATAAATATTCGATTTTTTTATTGTCTTTATAAATCTCTTTGATAATACCACCACCAAGGCATTTGTCATTATTATAAAATACACAAGCTTGTCCCGGAGTAACTGACTTTACACCTTGAGGATATAATACAATAACTCCATCATTTGTTTTTTTAGTAGTTATTTCATTGTCTTTTTGTCTATATCTAAATTTCGCAGTACATTTATTTGGCAGTTTATCTAACAAATTAACATCTTCAATTAGTGCTTTTGTACTAATTAAATATTTATTTTCATCTCCAAGAGCAACATATAAAATATTTTTAGTTAAGTCTTTACCAACAACAAACAATCTTTCACTTGTTCCCCCTACATTAAGTCCCCTTCTTTGACCAATTGTATAATACATAAGACCTTGATGTTTTCCTAATATCTCATTTGTTTCTATATTTACTATATTTCCCACTTTATTTGGTAAGTAATTTTCTAAAAATTTTTTAAAGTTTCTTTCACCTATAAAACATATACCGGTAGAATCTTTTTTATCTGCAGTAATTAGACCATATTTATGGGCTATTTTTCTAACTTCTGGTTTAGTTAAATCTCCAAGAGGAAATAATACATTTTCAAGTTGTTTTTTTGTTACTTGCGATAAAAAGTAAGTCTGATCTTTGTTTTCGTCTTTTGCTTTATAAAGAATGCCGTTTTTTACTTTTGCATAATGACCAGTAGCAATATAATCTGCACCTAGTTTTTTTGCTTCTTTGGCAAACATATCAAATTTAATATACTTGTTGCACATTATATCAGGATTCGGTGTTCTTCCTTTTTTTAGTTCATCTAAAAAATAGGTAAATACATAATCCCAGTATTCTTTAACAAAGTCAATTCTATGTAGTTTTATATTTAGTTTTTCACATACTTTTAAGGCATCATTATAGTCTTTTTCTTGTGGGCATATGTCACTTGATAAATCAGGATTACCTAAGAAGTCACCATTAACGCTTGTGTCCCAATTTCTCATAAACAGTCCTTCAACTTCATATCCTTGTTTTTTAAGCAGTATTGCCGCAACACTACTATCAACTCCCCCACTCATTCCTACAATTACTTTTTTCATTTTCAAGGCCTTCTTTCCGGTTATTATTGTATCAAAAAAAAACATTAAAATCTAGTTTATACTTAGTATAATGTTTAATATTTTTGGCATTATATATATTTCATATAATGATGTTATTATTAGTATGATAATTGTAATTATTAAAATAGTAAGATATTTATTCATATAGTGCTTTAAGTCTAACACTGTTTTTGACGTTATGCTATTTATTATTTTAAAGGACATTATAAGAGCAAATGCACTTATTAGTATAAACACTAGTATATTTATTATAAGATGTGGAAATGTGTATATAAAGGCGTATATTAAGCCTTTTAATTTATATGATGCGATTATACTGCTTATACTAAAACCAAGGACAAAAGATTTTAAAAATAATATTACTATTATCAGTACAAGACCTATTACTGATATTCCTAGAAGCCATATTATTATTGCAAGGCCTGGTGATAGAATAAGTGAATTTAGTAATGAATTTGTGTAATTTAGTTTATTTGTAGTTATATTTGTAAAAAATGCATTTAAGTATTCTACTACTAGTTGTTTATCTTGCGTGTTAAGTACAGCAGTAAATAATGCTCCTGCGGTTATTCCTATAATTACTATTGTAAGTAAGAATATAAATAGGTTTTTGTTTATTTTTATGTTTAACTTGTCCATATATTTTTTCATTTTCTTTTTTCTCCTCTAATCAATTATATTAAAGTTATAAAAAGTTATTCCATATTTTAGAAAAATGTATTATAATTATAAATAGTTAAGAGGTGAAATTATGAACGAAAAGGTACAAAAAGTTGTTGTATGGATTATGCTTATAGTTGTTATATGTTTCTTTATAGCAACTATTGTATGGGGTATGAATTAAAAAAACGGTACTTAGTTTGAGTACTGTTTTTATATTACATCTCTCATTTGTTTAATAATGTCTTTTAATGAAATGTCACTATCTTTAAATAAACTAGAAGAACCTGCAACAAAAATATTTGCCCCTAATTTATGAAGTCTTTTTGTTAAATTGTTTTATAATTATTTAATTAAGTATAACAGTTTTTAAAGAATTTTTTTGATAACGAACAGGACTTTTTTTGTATTGAATACAATCATTTGAAATATAATCAATAATTTTTTTGTTAGTATCTTTTGTAAAATGAAGCCCATCTTCAGTATCAAAATCTATTGCACTATATGAATCACAAAAAGTTACATTTGTGTATGTACTACTTTTAATCAAACGTTTATACTCCAAATTGGCATTTTCAATTTCAGCGTTTGTTCTAATGTTTGTAGGCCTTGTTTTTTTTATTAGTTTTTCATCCACTGGGTTTATAGATAATATATAAAATTCATCATTTGGATACTTTGAAATCAACTTTTTATATAAATTATAATAATTATTAGCAACTATTTTACCACTTTTTTCAAAATTTAAATCATTTATTCCCATGTTCAAAACAACATGATATGTATAATCACTCTTAGCTGATAAAATTTCATTTAATTTATTCATGGCATCACTTGAAAACCACTCAATTTTCATTCCAGAATGAGCAACAAATGATATATTTGATGGAATATTTATATCAGGGTCGGTTTCAATATATTCCATTCGGGAATCACCCACTATTATAATTTTATTTAAAGATATATCTTTAATACCATTATTTGTGGAATCATCTTTAAAAAATATATATTCATCATCATTTTCAATATTATTATTGCCATTTGCCTCTACTAAAACTATAGCACATGAAGCAAAAGCCAACGTCAAACATACGAAAACAACAGTTTTGTTCAAAAATATTTTTTTAAGAAGTAATGATTTTTTAGAAATAACAAAACATAGTATCAAACATATTAATATAGTCAAACAGCAATAAATATTTAAATAAATAGACTTATTCAGCAAAAGTAAAACATTACAATTAAACATAAAATACACACAATAGATAATTTTCTAAAAAATTACCTACTTAACTCCTTTCTATTT